>JAGBOJ010000057.1 GCA_017633935.1 Lachnospiraceae bacterium
CCTGCAGAAAGCTTTTCTTTGACAGGGAGCATCAGTACGATAATGTGAAGGTTCAGTATGAGCTACTGCTTGATCTTGAAAGGAGAGGGCTGCTTGAAAAATATCATGATGAGATAGAGGCAAAGATAGCCGACTGCTATTATTACCAGTCTGTAGCGAATCTTTTTGCGATAGACAGAGAGCTTGATATTGATGTATTAAACAATATGGCACAGACAATGAGGACTTATTTTCCGGATATAAGGCGGAATCCTTATCTGAACACATATCCGCTTATGAGGGATAATCTGGATTTTCTTGAAACAGATTTAAATGAAGATAATTTCGGGGAATTTTGTGAAAGATGGAGAATGCTTATAAAGGATTAGCCGGAACATCTTTTTATGGCATCCTCGGCGGGGGGATAATTTCCGCATTTGCTGTAATATTCTATGGCACCGGTCCTGTCCCCCAGACATTCCCTTATCACACCGCAATTATAGTATGCAAGATAGGAGTTGACTCCCTGTACGCTGAAGCGGTTCGTGCGGGTCGCTTTTAAGAATTCTTCTATCGCTTCATCGAAACGGGCATTGTTCATCAGTATCAGTCCGCACA
The DNA here is from genome assembly GCA_017633935.1 of Lachnospiraceae bacterium. Taxonomy (GTDB): domain Bacteria; phylum Bacillota; class Clostridia; order Lachnospirales; family Lachnospiraceae; genus NK4A144. The sequence goes on from JAGBOJ010000057.1 coordinate 598, forward strand.
GGAACAGATAATCGGCGAAACGCGAAAATTCATCATAAACTCCGAAAACAGCCATTGCTTTTTCGGGTTCTTTGTGATTTAATAATGCGTATCCGTAGGTTTCAAGAAGCAGTTCTACGTATTCGAGCTCCGGGTCGGGGTCAAGTTCAAGTGCTTTTTCAAAATAGGTTATGGCATTACCGTAATCCTTTTCCACATAATAGGTTCTTCCGATCTGAAAGAGTACATAGGGATCATCGGGCGAAGTTAAGAGCATTTTAAACAGACCTTCCCTGTAAAGTCTGCTTTTTTCAAGCATTACGGAAGGGTCCGCATAGCCCGTATGTCCGATAACGACATCGGTGTATTTGGCGGGACATTCCGTTTTGTCATTCGGGACGAGCTGTTCGTGGACTCTCCCCTCATAGTGAAAAAGACCGTTCCTAAAAAGGCGGTTCAGTCTTTCGTTATTTACAAGAGCCATATCGGAATCGGTATATTCGTTTTCCCTGATTATCCGGTATGCATTTACATCGTCTTCCGGCTTGAAATTGAATTTTTTTACATACTCATCGGTGTCTATGACCAGAACATAGTCGCCGGTAGCATATTTAAGACTTTCATTGCGTGCCTGTGAGAAATCTCCTGTCCATGCGAAATAGAAGGTCTTTGCATTAAACTGCGCAAGCACCCTTTCAGTTTCATCGGAGGTGTCGTCATTTGGCGGAGAAGTGACCGCTATGATCTCAAAAGCAATGTCTTTTAAGGAGGAAAGACATCTTCTTAAATCTTTTTCCTCACCCCGTTTGATTATCATGGCAACCGAAATATTCATAAAAGGAGTATAGCATAATGAAAAAAATAATCATAGCCTCTGAAAGAGCGTCGGACACTGAGATAATATCCGAAGTGTTTAATTTTCATTCCGTCGGCTCGGTACTGTGCAAAGCCGGTGAGATCCCGGATATTGCGGAAAGCATACATCCGGATGCGGTTTTTACAATGGGATTTATTGAAAGTGTTTCGAATCTCTGCTTCAGGAAAGGGATGATATATATATCGCTTGCAGATCATTCTCCGTCCCCGGAACTGTTTACACCGGCTGTATTTAATCCGGGAAACAGGGTGTTTATTCCGGATCGCGGTCTTGCTGATTTTTTTAACGGTATAGGTGTAAAAAATATTTTTTATAAAAAAGCAGGCTTTCTTACCGGGGAGAAAAGGATTTACGGAAGCATGTGGCAGAGAATATGTCTTTTACTGGAAAACGATGAGATAAAGTATATACAGGGCATGGTGAGGGCACAGGAGGTGTTCCCGGAACAGGGAATACTGTTTAAGGGGCTCGGACAGGATCTGATAGAAAAGATATACAGGAATTCCCTGTTTCCGTGTACCGAAGATCCGGTGTATAAGAGATATATGGTTACGGAAGGCATATTAAAGAGCGCTGCCGTGTATTACGGAAGGGATCGCGGAAATGATCCGCAAAAGGACGCTATTGCGTATGCCGAAACAGCCCGCAGGGATATAGAGGATATTATAAAAATATGTGGTGATTTTTAGACTGACAATGTGTATAATAAGGTGTCGGGGGGCAGAGTCCCTGATGGTACTGTTTTGATGTCAGCGTCAAAAGGTGCTTTTGACGCCGATATCATGTTTTCTATTTAGGAGGTTAATATGTCCGAAAAAGAAATACCGTATAAGATATATCTGAGGGAAGATGAGATACCGAAAACATGGTATAATGTGCGCGCCGATATGAAGAACAAGCCGGCTCCGCTTATCCATCCGGGAACTCATAAGCCGCTTTCGGCAGAGGAGATGGAGCCGATATTCTGCAGAGAGCTTTGTGAGCAGGAGCTTGATAACGACACCAGATTCATCCCGATCCCCGAGGAAATACAGGATTTTTATAAGATGTACCGTCCTTCGCCGGTCGTAAGGGCATATTGTCTTGAAAAGAAGCTGGATACACCGGCTCATATCTATTATAAATTTGAAGGAAACAACACCAGTGGAAGCCACAAGCTTAACTCGGCCATTGCTCAGGCATATTATGCAAAGAAGCAGGGGCTTAAGGGAGTGACTACGGAGACGGGCGCAGGACAGTGGGGCACTGCTCTTTCGATGGCATGCGCTTATTTCGGTCTTGACTGCAAGGTATTCATGGTAAAGGTTTCATACGAACAGAAACCGTTCAGGCGTGAGGTGATGAGGACATACGGGGCAAGCGTTACCCCTTCTCCTTCGGAGACCACCGAGGTCGGAAGGAAGATACTTGAAGAGTTTCCGGGAACCACCGGTAGTCTGGGATGTGCGATATCCGAGGCAGTCGAAGTGGCTACACATACCGAAGGATACAGATATGTGCTGGGAAGTGTATTAAATCAGGTGCTCTTACATCAGTCGGTGATCGGAGTGGAGGCCAAGACTGCACTGGATGATTATGGTGTGGTACCGGATATTATCATAGGCTGTGCAGGAGGCGGTTCAAATCTGGGAGGACTTATATCACCCTTTATGGGAGAAAAGCTGAGGGGAGAAAAGGATTACGAGATCATAGCCGTAGAGCCTGCATCATGCCCGAGCTTTACAAGAGGGAAATTTACTTATGATTTCTGTGATACGGGACATGTTACACCGCTTGCAAAAATGTATACATTGGGCTCTGAATTCATTCCCTCCGCAAATCATGCGGGTGGACTCAGATTCCACGGTATGAGTCCCGTGCTTTCGCAGCTTTATGACGAAGGATATATGAAGGCTGTTACGGCAGAGCAGACAGATGTGTTCAAGGCGGCTACGGAGTTTGCAAGGGTTGAGGGAATACTTCCGGCTCCCGAGAGCAGCCATGCCATAAAAGCAGCCATAGATGAAGCTCTTAAATGCAAGGAAACCGGAGAATCCAAAAATATTCTCTTCGGACTCACCGGTACGGGGTATTTTGACATGGTGGCATACCAGAAGTTCAATGACGGACAGATGGAGGACCATATACCGACGGATTCAGAACTTGAGGCGGGATTTAAGAACATACCGGATACCAGCGATGTACAGTTTTGACGGAAGAGTCCGGTACAGTGAAACGGACGATAAAGAAAAGCTTACACTTATAGCAATACTGAATTATTTTCAGGACTGCTCCACGTTTCAGTCGGAGGATCTCGGAGTGGGCATGGATGTCCTTAAGGAAATGGGACATTTCTGGGTGCTTAACTACTGGCAGATCGACGTGTTCCGATATCCGCATCTTTGCGAGAGGATAAAAACGGGAACGGTAGCATACGATTGCAGAGGATTTCTGGGCTTCAGAAACTTTTTCATGGATGATGCCGAAGGAAAGAGACTGGCAGTTGCAAATACATTGTGGACCTATTTGGACATCAAAAGCGGAAAACCGGTTCATATACCGGAGAATATCTCTGCGGCCTACGGAAGCAGTGAAAAGCTTGAAATGGACTATGAGCCGAGGAAGATAAAGTTTCCCGAGGGGATCAAAGGGCGGGACGAAGAGGCCTTTGAAGTAAAAAGACAGCATCTGGATGCAAACAATCATGTGAACAACGGACAGTATGTTCAGATGGCGCTCAATTATCTTAAACCGGGCTTCAGGGTGGACAGGATGAGGGCCGAATATAAGCTTCAGGCACTCCTTAAAGACAGGATATATCCTGTTGTCTATGAGGGGGATAATTATACTGCTGTAAGTCTTAACGGCGAAGACGGAAATGCATATTCGGTGGTGGAGTTTAAATGCTTGAGTTAGGAAAATATCAGAAACTGAAGATAGTTAAAAAAACCGATTTCGGCGTTTATCTTTCGGAAACGGCGGATACGGATGAGAAAGTGCTTCTTCCAAAAAAGCAGGTTCCTTCGGGAGCCGGGATCGGAGATGAAGTCGAGATCTTTTTGATCAGGGATTCAAAAGACAGACTTATAGCCACGGTCAGAAAACCGCTTATCACTCTCGGAGAGACTGCATATCTTGACTGTGTGGAGGTCACCGGGATAGGAGCGTTCTTAAATATGGGTCTTGAAAGGGATCTGCTGCTTCCTTATCATGAGATGGCTTATAAAGTAAAGGCCGGTGATAAATGTCTTGTTGCGATGTATGTCGACAAAAGCGGACGGCTTGCGGCTACCGGCAGGGTATATAAGTATCTTAAGACCGGAGCGCCGTATAAAACCGGCGATGATGTAAACGGGACCATATACGAGATCAATGATAAGATAGGGGCCTTTGCAGCTGTGGACGGGGTGTATTCCGCACTTATACCGGCAAAGGAATGGGCCGGAGAGTACAAATGCGGGGATAATGTCAAAGCAAGGGTCACCAGAGTCAGAGAGGACGGGAAACTCAATATTTCAATAAGACAGAAGGCATATCTGCAGATCGGGCCGGATGCGGACTTTATATTAAATATGCTGAAGGAAAACGGGGGAAGCATTCCTTTTAACGACCGGGCAGAGGCGGAGTTTATCAAAGAAAAGTGCCATATGAGTAAAAATGCCTTTAAGCGGGCGGTAGGTCATCTTCTTAAACAGGGGATGATAACAATCGGGGAAAACAGTATTGAATCGGAAATACGGAGTGATGAAGGAGGAGAATTATGAAAAAGCACAGCTCAGACAGGGCACCTGCGGCAATAGGACCTTATTCGCAGGCAATCTCGACCGGTAAGCTTATTTATACCTCGGGAGTCATTCCGATAGTTCCCGAAACCGGTGCGATAGCGGGAGCAGCCGTGGAGGTACAGACAAGGCAGGCACTTTTGAACCTTTCAAATCTTTTAGAGGATAACGGCAGTTCTTTGGAAAAGGTGATAAAAACCACCGTATTTATAAAGGATATGAGGGACTTTAAGAGGGTAAACGATGTTTATGCCACATTTTTTAAAGAACCTTACCCTGCCAGAAGCTGCGTGGAGGTGGCAAGGCTTCCGAAGGATGTGAAGATTGAGATCGAGGCCATAGCCGAAAGGTCTGAGAGCACAAAGAGCACCGCAAAAAAAACAGCGGAGGATGCGGTCGGAACCGATGATGTAAAGAAAACCGAAACAAAGACCAAAAAGACTAAAGCCTCCGAAAAAAATGCCGATAAAAAAACGGATGAAAAGCCGGAAGAAAAACCGGCTCCCAAAAAAAGAGGAAGACCTAAAAAGGTAAAGGAAGCAACAAGCGAAGAGCCGGTTAAAGAAACGGCGGAAACCAAGTCCGAAATTGAGTCGCTGACAGAGGATATCCCTGAAGCAGTCAGCGAGGATGCTTCCGAGAGTAAAGAGGATACCGCGGAAGATAAATATTATGGTAATGATGATGACGATGATTCATGGAAAGCGGTGATAGAGGAGGCGGAAAACAGACTGCTAAGGTCTCTGGATAAAAGAAAGTAATTAAGGGAAGAAAAAGTATAAAAAGTGTGTTATAATAACGAAAGTGCTTAAGGCATTAGGAGACTATCATAAAGGAGGTAATGTTATGAAAGTACAGAATATCCGTGATATCGACCAGTTTTTCAGTGTGGTGGATAAATGCAAGGGCAAGGTAGAGCTTGTAACAGGAGAGGGCGACAGACTGAACTTAAAGTCAAAGCTTTCACAGTATGTTTCCATGGCAAATATCTTTTCGGATGGAACCATAAAGGAACTTGAGCTCGTTGCTTATGAACCCGAGGATATAGACAAGCTTGTAAATTATATGATGAACCAGTAAGGATTTGCTGAAATGATCCGCTAAAAAACACCGTATCCGATAACGGATGCGGTGTTTTTTTGATGATGTCAAATTTTATGCACGGATCCTATGCTGAAACATCGATATTGGAACCAACCATAGGGTTTACCGACTGTTCCATCATTTTTATCATCTTTGCACTTGTCTGCTGCTGCGCATCAAGCTCTTTGGAAAGCATCGCAACTCCGATCCTTGAGGGAGCTTTAATGCCACCAACCGCAGACATAAGAGAAGAAGATATAGGAGCTATTCCATCCATAAGCCTGCCCTCCTCATTTAATATCTTACAAGTTCATACAGATTAAACTGATACCGGTCAAAAGACATTGCGCCTTTATATACCTTATTATATGTTGAAAGCACATTATCGTCAAGTTCTTTTTCAAAACCCGGAACCTCAAAATACCATATATTTCCTTTGATATTTTCTATATCCGACGGGTCGTATTTTATAAGCGAGGGTTCGTAATACCGCATACACCACTCTATCTCGTAATTGCTCTCATAAATGATGTATCCGTCATCGGGAGAAAGATTTTCATCGAAAAATTCAAGCATTTGAGAGACTCCCGGTGCGTATTCCTCCTTAAACTGCATTGCATAACCGGTAACTGCGGTTATCGTCATAAGGAGAATTACGGATAATACGGCAATTTTATCTGCTTTAGGACGTGATACGGGCAATCTGAGCGGACCGGCACAGACCGATAAGGAAAAGCCCAGCCAGAGCAGACCGAGGGAGGGAACAAGGTATCTTGCAGTGAAAAAAACTCTTCCGGTCACGATCATCATTGCATAGGAAAGAAGGAGAACCTCGATATATACCGTAAGTAAGGCAAGCCCTTCCCTGACACGGCTTCCGAAAAACGCAAAAAAGACAACCGCGGCAAGCAGTAAAGCCGAGAGGGGTGTTATATTGGTCACAAACGGAAACCGCAGAGAAGAAAAAAAGCCGCTGTAGGGACTGTCTCCGGATGAAAAATATGACGAAGCGTTTTTTATCTGATACAGAGTGAGGATCAGATAGGGTATGTGAAGCAGTGCGGTAATTACGGCAGCCGATAAGAACGGCTTTATTTGTGAACGATCCCTGATAAGAATGAAAAAAGCCAGGTCAAGCCAGATAAAAAGCAGGGCTATAAGTCCGTAATGATGGCTGAAGCTTGAAAGCAGCGTGAACAGGCATAAAAACATAAGAGAACGGAAAGACCGTTTTTTACAGTATTCCAAAGCGTAAACAGCCGCAACGGAAGTAAAGGACAGGCACAGGCTGTACATCCTTATCTCCACTCCGTAATGGAGCATATGCGGAGCGGCGGCAAGACAAAATATATAAAGAGCCGCAGTTTTTTCATTATAGAGTTCGGTAAGCTTATAAGCCGAAAAGAAAAACAGGGAAATGAGAGGGATTACGGATGTCAGCTTTAACTGAAGCGTCCCGTAACCGAAGATCTCAGTCATAAGCCATGCCAGAATATTGTATAGCGGCGGAAGGGTATCGGCAGCGGAACGGGCCATCATTTCCTTAAAAGAGCCGCGCACAAGTACGGCCGTAAAAGCTTCATCGACCCATACATTATCATTGAATATAAGCGAGAGATAAACGGCCGAGGCGGTCAGGGCCATTATCAAAGGCAGTTTTCTTAATGCTTTTTCCATGTAACATATTTTACTACGACGGTAAATACATTGCAAAGTTTCAAATGATATTGTAAACTGTGTTGATGAACCGCGTTACAATTCAACACTGGTCAAGTGCTGAATTGTAACAGAACTGCAGCCGGTACCGGTCAAGTGCCAGATCGCAGCATTGAAGAAATATTATGATATTGGAGTGTAGTAAAGATGTCTGTCAGAATTCATAATTTCATGGGGAGATTCGGGTGGAATGCCAGAAAATATTTTCCGATGCTTTCAAGTCAGAGTTATCTGAAATTACAGTTTATAACCAGAAGAAAGCTGCAGAGGAAATATATAGATTATTTCCTGAACAGTAAAGAAACGCCTATGCCGCTTGTAGTGAACATAGAGACGATAAACAGATGTAACTCGACATGTGCTTTCTGTACGGCAAATATCTATGCGGAGAAACGTCCGTTCAGGAAAATTGATGAGGAGCTGTATCGTTCCATCATAGACCAGCTTTCTGACTGGGGATATAAGGGTCATCTTACCCTGTATGGCAATAATGAACCCTGGCTTGATACCAGAATAGTGGAATTTCATAAATATGCCCGTGAAAAATTACCCGATTGCTATATATTTATGTCAACCAATGGGCTTATTCTTACCGTCGATAAGGTTAAACAGGTCCTTCCGTATGTGAATCAGCTTGTGATAAACAATTACTGTACGGATATGAAGCTGCATGACAATGTGAAGGAGATTTATGATTATGCAAAGGCCCATCCCGATGAGTTTAAGGATGTGGATCTTTTGATCCAGATGAGGTATCTTCAGGAGGTGCTTACAAACCGTGCCGGGAGCGCACCAAATAAGAAAAATACCACAAAGATCATAAAGGAAACCTGTCTGATGCCCTATACGGATATGTGGATAGTGCCGGACGGGAGAATGGGCATATGCTGCTGCGATAATTTTGAAACAACGACTCTTGCCGATCTGAATAAGGTATCATTGAAAGAAGGCTGGGAGAGCGCAGCATATAAAAAGTTAAGAAATGATATATCCGAAGGGAGACAGAATTATCCCTTCTGTAAATATTGCGACTTCATCGATGCGGGGCTGAGAATGGACATAGTAAAGGATACTCTGTCACATTCAAAGGCAGTACACGGTTCAAGGCAGTCGCTGTTTAAGCATTGATATATGCTGCCTTGAGGGTCGTGTTCAATCCACCTCCGTGCTTTCAGAGGATTCGTGATATTCCGATTCGGTATTCACGTTCCATATATTATCTTTATTTTTCCTGCCGGAGAGGATATTGTTCACGGTTTCGAAGGAAGTACACATCGAATGGTCGATATTATTGTACCTGTGCTGGCCGTTTCTGCCGACACAGTACAGATTGTCGATCGATTTGAGATATTCGCGGAGCTCGTCCATTTGGTTGTAGGTGTCGAAATACGCAGGGTAGGCTTTTTTCACTCTTTCCACGTGCGTATCGATGACCTCCGAAGCGTTATTGATAAGACCGAGCTTTACCATCTCCTTTACAGCAAACGCCGAGAACTTATCATCGGGACAGTTCCAGTATTTATCGCCTTCGTTAACAAAATATTCCAGACCGAGCCAGACTGTATTTTCAAGATCCTTTACCATATAGGGCGACCAGTTGTTGTATATCTGGAAACGTCCCATCTTGACCTTTCTTTCCTGTACATATATCCAGCAGTCGGGAACTATGTTAGAAACGGTTTTTAAGCGTGTCCTGTTCTGCAGCATAAGCTTCGGAACGAGCACGCCGACAGTCATATAGTCACGGTACGGCAGCCCGGCGGCTATCTTCGTATATTCCTCCGGTACATCATTCATGCCGCATACAAGGTCCTTTATCGGCATTGAAGAGATTATTATGTCGGCATCGGCTCTTTCAATCCGGCCGTTGCTTTCAAAAGTCACTCCGGTAAGGAGGTTGCCGGCGTTTTTGTGTATCTTTGTGACACGGGAATTCATATGGATATGACCGCCGAGTTTTTCTATCTCAGATGCGGTAACCTCCCAAAGCTGACCCGGGCCCAGCTTGGGGTAGCTGAATTCCTCTATCAGGGAGGTCTCTACTTTTCTGGGTTTTTTATGAAAGAGCTTCCCGAACATATCTTTTAAGATGGCTGTTATGGAAAGTCCCTTTGCGCGCTGGGCTCCCCATGAAGCATCTATCTCACGGGGATGTCTCCCCCACAGATTTTCCGTATAATATTCAAAAAACATGGAATAGAGTTTTTTCCCGAAACGGTTTATATAAAAATTCTCAAGATTGTCTTCGGGACGCTTTTTTATACACGAGAACAGATAGGAAAAACCGACCTGGAGAGTCGTGATAAATCCCATGTTCTTTATCGTATCCGCCTTCAGTGAAATGGGATAGTCAAAGAATTTATTCATAAAAAAGATGCGGGAAACCCTGCGCCTCCTAAGCATCACGCGGTCGGTCGTCCCGGGATCGGGACCGCCTTTTTTTACCTTGACCGTTCTTCCCGTAAGGATGTCGTCTTTTGCCGGATAGCCCTGCATGGGAAGCATATTCTGCCACCATGCATTCACCTCGGGAACCTTTGAAAAGAATCTGTGACCGCCCATATCCATACGGTTGCCGTTATGGGAAACGGTTTTTGATATGCCGCCTATGTCGCCGGTTTCTTCATAGATATCGACCGTATAATCTTTTGAACGGCTTAACAGCTCATATGCGGCGGTCAGACCGGCAGGCCCCGCACCGATTATTATGACTCTTTTCATTTTTACGCACCTCGAATATAGCGGGATATGTCAATCATCCCTTAACAATATATGAATCTGCTGCAATCCGGAGCAATTCGCGATATCCGTTGTGGGCAAAAGGTACTTTTGACCACAACATTATAGTATAATATAATAA
>JAGBOJ010000058.1 GCA_017633935.1 Lachnospiraceae bacterium
ATTATTTTACAAAGGATAAGAGTAAGATAAGAAAGGATTTCGCCTGTGCGGGATGCGCGCTTGCGGGAAGCTGTACTGATGCCGAGAAGAAGGCCGCCGAAAACGGGTGCGACAGAAAGGAGGATAAGTGATGTCTCATATAGGAGCGTTATTTATTATCATAATAAGCATGGTGCTCGTGGACAATTATCCTCTGGCGCAGTTTTTGGGAATATGCCCTTTTCTGGGAGTGTCAAAGGATCTTGGCAGCGCCAAGGGTATGGGTATAGCGGTAACCTTCGTTATGACCCTCGCCACTGCGGTCACATGGCCCATACAGAAGCTGATCTTGGACCCGCTTAATATAGGATATCTGCAGACCGTTGTGTTTATCCTTATCATAGCGGCTCTGGTACAGTTCGTGGAAATGTTCATGAAGAAGTCGATGCCTTCGCTCTATAAATCACTGGGTATCTTCCTTCCTCTTATTACCACAAACTGCGCGGTGCTCGGAGTATGTATCTCAGTCATAGATGACGGCTTAAACTTTGTGGATTCGCTTTTTACGGCCTTTGGAGCCGGTCTCGGATTCTGGTTCGCCCTTTTTATAATGGCGGGAGTAAGGTCAAAGCTTGAGGATCAGAGCAGGATACCCGAGCCCTTCAGGGGAGTACCGATAGTGCTGATAACGGCAGCGATACTTTCACTTGCATTTATGGGATTTTCGGGAATGTTTCAGTAAATGAACACTTGTAGAGGATTGGTATAATGAATGGAATAATCATAGCGACATTTTTTGTTCTTTTAACGGGTTTGCTTGCCGGAGTTTTGCTGAGCGCTGCTTCAAAGATCTTCTATGTAAAAGAGGATCAGCTTTTTCTGGACTTAAGAGAAAAGCTTCCCGGCGCCAACTGCGGAGGATGCGGTTATGCCGGCTGCGATGATTACGCACACGCTATAGCGGAGGATAAGACCGTACCCTGTAATAAATGCTCGGTCGGCGGCCCTGCTGTGGCAAAGGAGCTTGCCGGGATCCTCGGTACCGAAGCGGAGGAGGCAGAAAGAAGGGTATCGGTGGTAGCCTGTGACGGAAGAAAAGAGAATGTCGGTAAGCTTTACGAATATGAAGGCATACAGAGCTGCAAAGCCGCAAAAACCCTTTATGGCGGCAGTTTCACCTGCCCATACGGATGTATGGGACTGGGAGATTGTGTAAGCGTGTGTGAGTTTGACGCAATCCATGTTGAAAACGGAGTGGCGGTCGTAGACAGGGATAAATGCACGGCATGCGGCAAATGTGTCAGCGTATGCCCGAATCATCTTATCAGCCTGACCTCCGGTAAGAGTCTTGTAAATGTGCTCTGCTCCAATAAAGATTTCGGAAAGGATGCATCATCGGTATGCAAGGTAAGCTGTATAGGATGCGGGATCTGTGAAAAGACCTGTAAATTTGATGCGATCCATGTGGTGGATAATGTGGCGGTGATAGATTACGATAAATGTGTAAGCTGCGGCGCATGCGCGATAAAATGTCCGAGACACTGTATTATCAACCGTCGAGTAAAGGCGACAGCCTCTTTATAAGGATGTGGGATAAAAAGCCCGTGAGGATGCCGGCAGCGCATCCGGTAACCGTAAGCACGGGATAATAGTAAAAAAGATACGGATTGGATATAAGGAATACGGCTGTAAGAAGCTGTCCCAGATTGTGGGCTGCTCCGCCGGCTATGCTCACGCCCACTTCGGAAAATCGTCCGGATCTTTTTAACAGCGCCATGACAGCAAAGCTTAATAATGCCCCGCTTAAGGAATACAGGGCTCCCGAAAGACCGGTAAAAAGCAGGCCGGAAAGTATGACCCTTATAATATCTATTAAAAATGCCGGGGCAAAGCCCAGAAGATAAAGGGAGACAAGGATCACAAGATTTGCAAGACCGAGCTTTATACCGGGGACGGACGGCAGAAGAGGTATCATGGAGTCTATATAGGAAAGTATCATGGAAAGGGCTGTTAAAACCGCGCAGTCTGCAACGAGACGGGCAGAGCTTTTACCTCGTGACGGCATCAGGACCCTCCTCTCCCGTGATCCTTACGGTAATTCGGTTTGGCAGGCAGATTATACTCTGTCCGGTCTTATTTATCTCTCCCGTATTTACACAGACCTGATTTTTGCAGTCGGCTGACTTCATATGTACGGAGCCGTTTTCAACGGAGATGATATTCGATCCCATATCTATGATACGGTCCTCAAAAAGACTGCAGCGGAGGTACTCCTTGCCGTTTTGTGTGACGACTACTTGTGCGGGAGAAGCATCTGCGGCGTAAAGTCCTGATTTATACGGTATAAATACAAGGAATGCCGTAAGAAGTATAAACAAGAGCAATATTATATCCGATCGTTTGATTATGTCAAAAAGCTTCATTAAAAAAAACCTGACAAAAAAATCCCTGATAAAAAAAATATCAACAGTTGTTATCCTCTTCTTAAGTATAGCACAAACTGGGTGTTCTGTACCGCAGAATATGCCCGTGAGCATGGAGGGCTTTTATTTTGATACGATATGCTCGGTCACTGTTTATGATCTTGAGCTTAAGGATTCCGGGCTGCCTGCGGGCTTAAGTCTAAAGCATCAAAAAACTGCCGGAAAGGAAGAGAGGGCAAGGGAGCTGATACAGGGTGCCTTTGAGCTTTGCGGAAGATATGAGGATATTTTAAGCAAAACCAGAGAAAACAGCGATATTTACAGGATAAACAACTCACACGGGAGCTTTGTCGTCTGCGACCCCGAAACAGTGGCTGTCATAAAGAAGGGCATTTATTACGGAGAGCTTTCGGGAGGAAGGTTTGATATCACTGTGGGAGGGCTGTCAGAGCTTTGGGATTTTCATACAGACGATCCCGAATTACCGGAAAAAGAGGATATCGAAGAAGCACTTAAGCATGTTGGTTATAAAAATATAGAGACGAACGGAAACAGGGTAAGGCTTACGGACAGTCAGGCAAAGCTCGATATTGGAGGTCTGGCAAAGGGATATATTGCAGACAGGGTATCGCAGTACCTTAAAAAAGAGGGGGTAAAGAGTGCGGTGATAAGTCTCGGAGGGAATGTAGTCTGCATCGGTGAGAAGAAAATAAACGGAGAATCCACGAAATTCAAGGTGGGGATCGAGACCCCTTATTCGGATATGTCGAGGATATCAAGGACTATCGAATTATCCGACGGGACAGCCGTTACATCAGGTGTATATGAAAGATTTTTTGAAAAGGACGGAAAAAAATACCATCATATACTGGACCCAAAAACAGGCTATCCGGTACAAACCGATATGCTTTCGGCAACTGTGATCTCCGATGAGGGGGCATCCTGTGATTGTGATGCCCTTGCCACGATCTGTATAATGATGGGATACGAAGAGGCTGAAAGGTTTATGCAGGGGCAGAAAGGCTTCAGTAAAGTATTTATTCCCGCGAGCAATGAGCCATCACACGCTTTGCGTGTGTTTGGCGAATGCCGCGAGGGTCAAATATCCCGCGGCTCTGCCGCGGGATATTTGACTTTGCCCTGAACACAAGATTATGATATACTGACCGCTATGGAAGATAAGAAAAAAGGGATAAACAGACTCAGAAAATATTTAGTGGTTGTTACATTGCTGGATATATTTCTTTTGGCCGGATGCATCGCGCTTCTTTTTTTTAACGCGTCGGAAAAGAGGGAGCTTGAGGAAGCGGAGAGTGTGACCGGTGAAAAGGCGGCAATGGAGCTTACCGAAGAGGAGGCCATGTCTCAGATTGAAAACACTGTCATTTCCGGTAATTCCGAGGATGAGAGGGTAAAGCGGGTCAGGACACTTGCAGAAAGCGGAACGACCGCACTTGAGATGCTGAAGGTTCTTTTTCCCCAGCAGATGGTGGTCGCCGATGAAGGAGCCTTCCATTTTTTTGATATAAATAAGAACCTCAAGCTGAACGAGTACGATAACGCAGGCTTTGTGCTTGGCAAGGGCGGATATATGACTTACTCCGAAAACGGGGAAAGTGTCGGCTATAAAGGGATCGATGTATCCGAGCATAACGGGGAGATAGACTGGGAGCAGGTGGCTTCCGATAATGTGGAATTTGCCTATATCAGAGCCGGTATCAGAGGGTACGGATCGGGGAAGCTTGTGGAGGACTTACGATTCAGAGAAAATATCGAGGGTGCCTCGGCTGCCGGGATCAATGTCGGAGTGTACTTTTTTACACAGGCGTTAAATGAGACTGAGGCTGTGGAGGAAGCGGATTTCCTGTTAAATCTGATCAGTCAGAACAGGGTGGATATACCCATAGCGATAGATGTGGAAAAGGTGGAGGATACCTCCACGACGGTCAGGACCAAAAAGCTTTCAAAGGAGCAGTACACCAATAATGTGCTTGCCTTTTGTGAAAGGATCAAAAGTAACGGATACGATACCATCATTTACGGTAACGGAAAGACTTTTATGCTGCTTTTGGATATCAACAGACTGGAAAATTATGATAAGTGGTTTGCCGATTATATCGGAAGGAATGACACACTGCCGTATTTTCCTTATAAATTCAGGATATGGCAGTATAACAGTTCGGGAAGCTGCAGGGGCGTACCCGGGGATTGTGACCTGAATCTGGCGTTTTACTGATGTGTTGCGCTGCATTCAGCAGGGTTTGTCGAATGTCTTGTCCCGGGACGAATTGGCTGCGCGATTTGTGACATTTTGCTTGCATTTTGGATTTGATGATAGTATAATACGACTGTTTACGGCGCTTATGGGATTTATGAGTACAGCCGTAGCTACAGGGGAATGATGCAATGGCTAGCCTGGCGGTCTCCAAAACCGCTCATGGGGGTTCGAATCCCTCTTCCCCTGCTGTAAGATATTCAGACCGCAGTCCTATGGGCTGCGGTTCTTTTTTTGATGAAAGAACACAATTTTATAAAAATTACTTCACAATTAAAACACAATTAGAAATTATACTTGCCTTAAATCAAACGGATGAGGCTGCAAAGAGGCAGCCGTGAACCGGAAAAAGAACAAAGGCTTATGATAAGCATATAGATAAGGAAGGTGATAAATATGTATGATGATTATACGAGACCGGAAGAAGAGAAAAAAGAAGAAGGTACGGGGACAGAGCTTATAAACAGAAATGAAAGTGAAGTAAAGGAAAGCACCGGATATGTGAACGCGGGAAGCTCCGGCACCAATTCGGCAAACAGATACGAAAGAGAAGAATATACGGAATACAGGGAAGACAGACTGACGGGAGGTGCATATCAGGAGACGGGCTACAGGCAGAGCTCATATCAGAATACACAGGGGGCATACGGAAGACCGCATTATACCTCGTATCAGTATTCGGGAAATCAGAGCTCGGGGACACAGATCCCGAATCCCGGGAATACGCAGAGCAACAATGATATCAGACACAAAAAGAAGAAGGGCGGCTTCTTAAAGAAAGCCGGTGTGTGTGTGGCTCTTGGTTTTCTTTTCGGAATATTCGCAGGCGGCGGATTTTATCTTATAAATACTCTCACCGGAGCAGTGGATAAGAATGTATCGCAAACGGCAGGCGAGGTAAAGACGGCAACATCAGCCACGGCGGAAATGGCATCGGCTACCGACAATACACAGAAGAAGGTGACTACCACCTCGGCTGCGACAAACAGGACTACTCTTACGGATGTGACAGAGGTGGCAAGTGATGTGACACCGGCAGTAGTGGCGATCGCAAATGATATGATCATCAGAGGACGTACATGGTTCGGACAGGAGATACAGCAGCAGAGCGAGGCTTCAGGCTCGGGCATTATAGTCGGAGAAAATGACAATGAGCTGCTTATCGTGACTAATGAGCACGTGGTGGCGGATGCAACGGAGCTTTCGGTACAGTTTGCGGACGGCAGTGTGGCAGAGGCCAATTTAAAGGGACAGGATGCGGATTCGGATATAGCGGTGATAGCCGTGGATTTCTCCACATTATCGGGAAATACGCTGGATTCCATAAAGGTTGCGACCTTAGGGGACAGTGACAGCCTCGCAGTGGGAGAGCCGGTCATAGCGATAGGAAACGCGCTCGGTTACGGACAGTCGGTTACGACAGGTATCGTAAGTGCTCTAAACAGGGAGGTTACCTTAGATAACGGCACACATACACTTATACAGACGGATGCCGCGATAAATCCCGGTAATTCAGGTGGAGCTCTTCTTAATATAAACGGTGAGCTTATAGGTATAAATGAGGCGAAGGCAGGCGGCAGCGGAATTGAGGGAATGGGTTACGCGATCCCCATTTCCACGGCAAAGCCCATCATTGAAGATCTGATGAATAAGACCACAAAGAAGAAGGCTAATGAGAATAATCAGGGATATCTCGGAATAGGCGGTGTGGAAGTGGATTCCGATGTTGCACAGACCTATGATATGCCGGAGGGTATTTATCTTACACAGATCGATGAAGGCTCCGGCGCTGATAAAGCCGGTCTTACAAAGGGTGATATCATCACGAAATTTGACGGATCGACTGTCCACAGCATGATGGACTTAAAGGATATGATGCAGTACTATGAGGCAGGACAGACGGTTGAAGTGACGATACAGACACAGGAGGACGGTACGTATATTGAAAAGACGGTATCGGTGACATTGGGGAAAAAACCAAATATGTAAAGGAATGAAAAAACGGCGCAGCCATTTAACGGTGGCAGCGCCGTTTTAATGGTTGTCAGGGTTTGACGGGGAAAGGGATTTTTTGTATTTTAAAGTATTATGAAGAAATTACAGTTATTATTTATAATTTTTTTCAGTTATATTGCCATGCTTACAGGATGCGGGGAAGGGATCGGGTCTGTAAGCTCTTCTGTCAGTGAGGAAGTGACACAGGCAGAGGAGTCCGGTCACAGAAGACTTACCGAAGAAGAGAGGCGTAAGGCAGAGGATGAAAAGCATATCTCCGTATATGAAAAGACGATCGGGGTCGAGGGTCTTGAAAAGGATGCGGATATACTTTTTATAGCCGATATGCACATATCACTCTGTGATGAAAGGGATGCACAGGTTTTGGAAAAGGCTGTCAGCAGAGGCAGTTATATGGTGGATGTAAACGGCAGACCTTCGTATCAGACCTTTCATGAATTTATCGATTACGCAAATACCATTGAGCCGGATCTTCTCATACTGGGCGGAGATATACTGGATTCCGCGATGCTTGCATCCGTTGATTTTCTTAAAAGTGAATTAGAGACGTTAAATGTTCCTTATATGTATGTGCTCGGAAACCATGATTTTGAATACGGAGCCGAGTATTTTTCAAAAAAAGCCTACAGTAAGTACAGACCCCGCGTTACGGCTGTGTCCGGCTCCAAAAACGGAGCCCATCTTTTTGATGTGGCAGGAATCCATGTGTTTGCGGCAGATGATGCCAATAACCAGTTTACAAAGGAGGAGCTGAAGGCATTTAAAAAGACTCTTGCCGACGGCAGACCCGTTCTTTTTGTGACGCATGTTCCTTTTGAACCTGATATGGGGGATGCTTCTCTTTTGGCAAAAAGTGTTGAGCTTTTCGGACTGGATGCCAACGGACATTCAAAAGCCCTGATCGGTAAAAATTCGGTAGTGCCGAATGATATCACAAAGCAGATGATGGATCTGGTCATTTCAGAGGACAGTCCCGTCTTTTGTGTGCTTGCAGGTCATATACACTATGAGCATGAGGATATGCTCACATCCGACATACCCCAGATAGTGGCCGATGCCGCATTCAGATCCAGAGGTGTGCTGTTGCATCTTAAGAGGAAGTGAAGCTTTTCCTTTGAAAACATCTTAGCGATGTAAAAAGGATATATTCTGTAAAAATCCGCCATAACTTGTTTGTACAGTCTGTACAGACAAGTTTGACGATAATTCGTGAAAATAGTTGTCTTATGATTCGCCTGACTTAAATACTGTCAAATCCATGTGTGATATATGATCATGCTTTCTGCGGTGTGAGGAGCACAAGGACAGAACGTATCTATACTGTAAAAGGCCGGATATGTGCCAAGTGGAAAGTTTCAATTCAGCGCTTGACCAGCGCTGAATTGAAACGCGTTTGGCGCATGAGAATCGCCTGCGGCGATGGCGCCAAACCTACGCACAAAGTTCTTTGACCCATAGCCACTCGCCGCCATCAGCAAGCTGATGTCTCTCGTGGCTTGGGACTGAATTGTAACGGTGGAAAAACTTTTTTTTTCCGATAGACGAAAAAGGGGATTGCGCAAAAAAATAAATCGTGGTAACCTATAGAAAAAGCATAGCACCCGTACGGTGTTCGTACCACCGCACGGGCGTGAACGGTGTTGCAAGAGAACACAGATCACATGACCACGGCCACGCTATACCTGTTTTTCATCTTACCACAATCATATCGTCCTTTCAAGGTCAGCAAAGACCTTTTTGGGTAAGAGATTTTTTACGGGATGGCATCAGGCTTCTCGTTCTTTTTATATCCATTTTTAATGAATATAGAAAGTGGGATGTGAAGTGATTTCTTCAGCATCCTGCTTTTTTTGTGTGACTGGTATTCCCTCCTTCCGCCCTCACACAGCGGAAGGAGGGCTATGCCAAATATCGCATTTGCAAAGCCTTCGTTTTGGTACGAGCTTAACGGATGGAGGAGCATACGCGGCATATCTGTGTTCGTGTCAGGCGTCGCGGACGGAGATTCACGGTATACGCCATAATACAGGAGGTTAAAAATGAGGAAAAGACAGTGGAAAAAGATCTTATCTTTAGTGCTGGCTCTGGCAATGGTATTCACGATGAATACCTCTGTTTTTGCTGCAGCTAATACTGAGGTGAGCGCACCCAGTGCAGAAAGCGCAGCTCAGACTGAAGATACAACAGCTCCGGCAGAAGCACAGACGCCGGCAGCAGAACCTGCAGCAGAGGAGCCTGCGGCAGCGCCAGTTGAGGAGAGTACACCGGCAGAAGAGCCTGTAAAGGAGGAGACTCCGGCGGCAGAGGAGAACCCGGCACAGGTTGAAGCTCCGGCAGAGGAGACACCCGTAAAAGCGGCTGAGGTTTCAGAAGAGAATCAGTCGGAAGAGGCAGCAGGGGAAAATGCTGCCATAAATGGATGGAAATGGACGGGTGTTGATGGAGAAAATTCGTTGACTTATGACGAAGGGACCAAGGTTTATACGGCAACAAATGGAAACCTTGCAGTGGAAAGTGCGGGAGCAAAGGATTCTGGATTTGAGATTACTGCAGGTGATGGGAACGTGAAGATAGGTAGTGGGATAGATAATATTGATGTGTATATCAAAGCTTTGGACGGCGGCACGGATGGATATGCAATTGGGGCAAAAGATGATACACAATATATTACACTTACCGAGTCAAAAAAATACCAAATATATGTTGTATATTCGGAGAACGATGTCCGCAAAAAATCTTTGATAAGCTGGAATGATGTGGCTACGAGGGCGGATTCAGGAATAGAAGCCGTTATAAAAACCGATGATCTCACGAAACCTATAAATGCAGATGATAAGGGAGTGATAGATCTGTCGAGCGTGATAAGCAACAGTGAAGCAAAAAAAATAATATACAGTATTGATGACGGGTCGACATATAAGTACATATCTTTGCCTGCTAAGACAGCAGACCCCTCAGGTCTTGCAGAAGCAACAGAAAATACAAGTACAGCAAGCTCTATCTGGGCTAAAGGTGTTGCAGACAAGGAATATCAGTATTCGGTAATTGAGCATAATGATGAGTATGTGGCGAAATACGGGGATTTTGTTAAGGTATCCGGAAACACGCCTAATACAGCAACAGAGTTTGAAATAAAGGGTCTGAACGAGGATACTCGATATGATATCCTTTACAGAACGGCTGCTGTGGAAGGTTCAAGCTGGGCATCAAAGTGGGTAGCACTTCAGGATGAAAGCTTAAAAACTCTTCCTGTGATCAAGGCAAGTGATTTTAAGGATATAACTGTAACGGGAATTATCGCTACAGTGCCGTCTTCTGAAAGATTAGAGGGCACACATTTTGTTGTATCCAAAAATGATGTTGTTGCTGAAGATGTTAAGAGTGAAGGTGTTTATAATTTTGCTGATGCAAGTACTGCAAAAAAAGTGAAGAAGGACGCACTTGGGAACGATCTTGAGTATGATACGGAATATAAGATATTTGTGGTTGACGCAGCAGATCCGACTACTGCAGAGGAGGTTGAGGGTGCGACCTTCAAGACCGACAAGGATATGAGCAAGAGCACCTGGGAAATCCTGACTGACGGCTCGATCACGGCAAGATCGGATAAGACAACGAAGCCTATCAGCGTATATACAGGTATAAGCGAGAACGGAGCTATACTCATAAGCGCAAATTCGACCGAGGCAGCAAATATATTTGATGGTGCATCAATCGTAATAAATGCTGCGAATGCAAATATCAACCGTATTTATGTTTATGACGGGAAGGGATCTACATCCAACATAACCAAGGTTATCCTTTCGGGTAATAACATAAGTCTTGCAAATCAGAAGTACAGACAGCTTAAGACCGGTAGTGAAACCATAGATGTAGAGGAAGTTAAAACTACAAATACAAAGACACTTATTTGCAAGGAAGACTCGACCTACAGTATTATAGCTAAGTCGGAGACTAATTTCCCTAAGAATAATACTGTATTTGAGCCTGATGAAAGCCTTAAGGTAAGCGTTTCACTGGATGATGTAACTATCACTCCGAGTGAGGCTGTGACTGTGATAGAGTATACAAATGGGGCGAATAAATCTTTTACAAAGGATACGAAAATACCTGCCGGTGCATACGATGTATA
>JAGBOJ010000059.1 GCA_017633935.1 Lachnospiraceae bacterium
ATCACTTTAAGAAGTCTGTCCGCCATCCCGCCGATAGAAATAAACGGTGCAAATATCTCACTCTCATCCTCGGTAAATTCAGTCTTTTCCTCGATCTCCCTGACTTTTCCGGGTGCCTCCGGTTCTTTGACCTCTTTGACAGGCTCTTTGATTTCCGTGATCTCGTCAGGCAGCTGCTCGGGAGTTATGGTCTCAACCTCGATCTCATTGACCGGGTCCTCTACCTTAACAAGTTCCTTTTGCGCAGGCAGCGGAACCGCTGTTTTATCCGCTTTAGGTATCCTTGAAGGATGTACGCCCTCTTTATCTGCCTGTGCTTTGGACACCTGGGTCGGGGTTATTGTGGCAAATTTTCTTCTCTTGCTTTCATTTCTGAACTCTTCCCACTGTGAAAGCACCGTGGCAAGATCCATCTGACCCGTGATCTGCTTTTCAAGCTGAGCCGGTTCATCCGGCACGTTCATGTTCAGCTGACCGTCATATCCCTCGGATAATATGTTTCTGTACTGCTGAGGCATTCTCGGAAGGCTTTCTCCAAAATCCGTTTTCTTGATCACAGTAGGCTTTTGAGTCTTTTCCGTCCTGTAAAGCGTTTCTTCGGCAGGAGACTGTCTGAATACCGAAACATTCTTAACAAATTTCGCCCTGTCTACTTCCTCGACTACAGGCTCCGCTTTTTCATCCTCCGGGAATTTCCTCTCGTAGGGCTTTTCCGGTTCGGGCTCAGAACTTACATCCTGACAGATCTCAGCCGTCCTCTCCTCTGATCCGTCCTCTGTCTGCTGCTCTTCGTACCCGCTGTATTGCTGCCCTGCATATCCCTCCTCATACGATGGCTGTACATAAGGCTGCTGGCCGTAAGAGAAAGCTTCTCCCTGCTGAGCGCCTACGTGATCCAAATCCGCATCGGATTTACCCACAAAGTGGGGGCGTGCAGATTGGGTAAATTGGTTTTCGGACAGTCTGCCATCTCTGTACGGCTGCTGATAAGAGGGTTCTCCGCCATAGGGCTGACCGTACTGCTGCTCCTCATATGACGGCTGACCGTATTGCTGCTCTTCGTACGGCGGCTGCGCATACTGCTGTCCGTACGGATCATAATACTGTGCCGCGCTCATATCCTGTGTATTGAACAGTTCCGTCATTCCCACATCCGGCTCGGGTATGGTTTCCTCTCTCTGACGGATGGGCTCGCCCGTCTTCTCAGAAAGATCATCCAGATTGGCTTTTAATTCAGCCTGCAGGTTCATCGTGCTGTATTTATCCATATTTACGGATATTTCTTCAGCCCCCTGCCTGAATTCAAACTCATTTATCTGTCTGTTCGGCATCCTTATGGTAGGTTCATTTGATGCGTATACGTTCTCTACCTCTATCTGCATCGAACCGTCATTATAATAGCCCTGCACGGGAGCCGATTCGGGCCGGACCGTCTGCTGACCGGCGTCCTCATCATACATATCGTTATCATATCCGTAAGAAGGCTCCTGCCCCGGATAAACTCCGCTTTCCGTACTCATCGGCTCTGTTTGCTGCGTAACATAGGAATTCTTAAGTTCCTTTGCCTTTGTCACATACGGACCCTTTACAAACCACAGTATGATCTCATCGCATGCATTTATACACTGCCTCGACTGCCCTGTGATATGATAAAGCTGGGCAAGCTCATATGCCCATTTTTCAAGAAAATCCCCAAAATAATTCTTCTTGAATTCTTCCAAAACCTCTATCCGTTCGGAATACTCCGCTCCCGAAACCTTTAAGAGCTTGTACTGAAGTACATACCTTCCCGGATCATTCGGCGACAGCTTTTCAAATTCCTGCTTATATTTTACCGCATAAGCATATTGATTCAGCTTAATTGCCACTTCACACAGATCGTAAACTATCTTTCTCTTTATCGGATCGTCCGGATCTTTTTCATATGCGATTGTCAGAACATTAAAGGCATCCTCATAACGCCTGTTTATCTTATACACCTCGCTAACCATACGAAGTGTTCTTATGCTTTTCTCGGTTCTCCAGTCAATGGTATCGGCTATCTCCAGCGCCTCATTGTATTCACTCTTATCTATGAGTGAAATGATCTGGTTTACACGAACCTTCCTCTCATACTTATCCAAAATTTCCTCCATGACATCTTTCTGATGTCATATACTATTTATGGCATATCTTATGCGCAGTCAACCGTCAGCTTTTCAATTCTGCATATAAAAAGCCATACTTTGTTAGTTTAGCATAGGCATTATATGTTGTCAAAGTAAACCGCTCAATCTCGCAAAATCTTCAAGCGACAGCTCCTCTCCCCTTACGGCAGGCTTCTTTCCAAGTATTTCTATCGCCCTTTCGACATTCTCCTTTTTCAGCTCCAGACCCTCGTAATTACAAAGTGCATTTACCAGTGTCTTTCTTCTCTGATTGAACGCGCCTCTTATCAGCTTAAACATCAGCTCCTCGTTTTCGGCCTGTATAGGCTTTTCCGCATATATTCCGAGCTTCAGAACTGCAGACCCTACCTTCGGTCTGGGGATAAAGCAGGACGGAGGCACAGACAGTACGATATCCGGCTTTGAAAAGTACTGTACAGCCAGTGAAAGAGAACCGTAATCCTTTGTGCCGGGCACAGCCTTTATCCTGTCAGCCACCTCCTTTTGTATCATTATGGTAATAGAGGTAAACGGGAGTCGTTCTTCCAGCAATTTCATTATTATAGGTGTAGTGATGTAATACGGAAGATTTGCCACCACCTTTATACTGCTTTTCTCTTCCATTTTAAGCAGTTCCTTCAGGTCGAGCTTTAATACATCACCTTCTATAAGTCTGACATTATCATATTCCCGAAGCACATCCTCCAATACAGGTATCAGCTTTTTATCGATTTCCACAGCTATCACTTTCCCGGCATTTTTGCATAAAAGCCCTGTAAGCGCGCCCGTACCGGAACCTATTTCAAGTACCGTGTCCTCCGGTGTTATTTCAGAAACATCCACGATCTTTTGAAGCACGTTTCTATCTGTGAGGAAATTCTGTCCGTATTTTTTCTGTGCCCTTACCCCGTATCTGCTGATGACTTCTCCTGTTGTCATCTGTTTGTTTTCTTCAGACATTACCCTAACCCGTAAAGCCGAACGGCATTTTTCATAGTTGTTTCACATACCTCATCTTCACTCACGTTCTTTAAGCCGGCTATCATCTTTATGATGTACTGCAGATTCAGGGAAGAATTCCTTCTCCCTCTAAACGGTTCGGGTGACAGATACGGACTGTCGGTTTCCAAAACTATTTTTTCCAGCGGGATCTGCTGTACCGTTTCCTTAAGCTTTCTGCCGTTTTTAAATGTAACCACTCCACCCACACCGATGACAAAACCCAGCTCTGTATATTTTAATGCTTCGTTTGCCGAATAAGAAAAGCAGTGTATCACTCCGTTTACCTGCCCTTCTTTTTTTTCATATTCAGACTTTAATACCCTGTATGTATCCTCTGCGGCATCACGGCTGTGGACCACTATCGGCTTTTTGAGCTCTTTAGCCAGCGCTATCTGCCTTCTGAACCACTTTTCCTGTACATCCTGCTCCGGATACCCGTCCGAAAAGTCAAATCCAATCTCCCCTATAGCACGGATCTTTTCATTATTTACAGTCTTTGACCTTATGATCTCCATATCGCCTTCGGTCAGATTTTGGACAGCCTCGGGATGAATGCCCAACGCCCCGTATATGTAATCGTATTTTTTTGTCAGCTCATCCGTTGTCGACACCGACCTCATATCCGCGGCGATATTTACCACATACTCTATGCCCGCTTCCTTAAGCTTTCCGTCCAGAAGTTCACTTCTGTCCTCATCATAGGCAGCATCATCATAATGGGCATGGGTCTCAAATATCCTCATTTCTTTTTATTACCTCTTCCCTCTTCTTTTTGGCCCATTTGCTGTCAATACGCCTTATCACGACATCTTTATATATAAAATCAAGAATCGCGGCAAGCGGGATCGCTATAAGGATTCCGATTATCCCGAACATCCTTCCCGAAACGATCAGGACTATCAATATCCACAATGAAGAAATGCCGAGAGTATTTCCGAAAAGCTTGGGCTTCAGCACATAACCGTCTATGGTCTGCAATATGATGGTAAAGATCAAAAACAGCACTGCATGCCATGGATTCGCAAACAACAGTATAAGTCCTCCGACTATGGCTCCGGCTATGGGTCCGAATGTGGGCGCCAGATTGGTGATCCCTACTATTACCGAGATAAGTATCTTGTAATTCATTCCCGTAACTGTCATAAATACAAAGTTGGCAGCTCCTACCAAAAGGGCATCAAACAGATCACCGATTATATAGCTTATCAGTATACCGTTACAGGTCTTAAGAAACCCGACTGTCTCAACATATGCTCTCGGGCTGAAGAATGCCCTCATAAAATGCTTTACACCAAGTCTTACCCTCTCTTTACCCAGCAGGAAATAAACGGCAAGTATGAGGGCTATCACAAAATTAAACACTCCCTTGCCCACATTCATGGATGCGGAAATGATGTTTGTGATATTCTTCGGAATTGAAGTGGTCAGATATCTTATTACCGTATCGCTCACATTCGTGAATTCCGAAATATCCATATTTACGGCCGCTGCATTTTTGGCAAGTGAATCCACAAGCTTTTGAAGAGAATTTGCATATGAATCAAAATTGTTAAAAAATCCGGCTGTATTGCTTATTATCTGAGGCACGATCGACACAAGTATGAAGATTATAATGGCCAGTACTATCAAGACGGCCACCACCAGAGATAACCCTCTTCTTATCGTCTGATTCTTCATCTTATAAAACACCGATTGCTCAAAAAACCCCATTATCGGGTTCATCACATAGGCGATTATCCCGCCCAGAATGATCGGCTTAAAATAATCCACAAGCCTGCTCAGTCCTTCAAATATACCGGGCAGATTGATCAGGATCACAAATAATACCACTGCGCTGCAGGTAGCAACCGTATACGCTACCCATCTCTTGTCCAACCAGTTTTTATTAAATTTCATTTTTGGTCCCCTTTTAATTATAGTCTGAAAAATATCATATCATTTTAGCGCTCTGTTGTGAACAATTCTCTTTGCCCTGCCGTAAACTTTTATAAGCACATACTCTGCCGCCAGCACTGATACGAGTGTAAAAACATTAAACAAGAAATCCTTTGCTATGGGTATATATCCCGTTATCTTAAAGGAAAGCACCTCCGCAAAATACAATATGTAGAAATTTATGTGCGTTATCATCACAAACAGCGAATTGATACCGTAAAACTCAAGCACACGGTATGGCATCAGCGTACTTACAGGTTCGGATGACATGGATATAAAGATCACTCCGAAGCTTCCGATGACAGCATTTATTATATATAAAAGTATATTGCCGTATACTGCAAAATGCATATCGACTATGCCGTTGCTTTTATGGGTAAATAAAAGTACCGCAAGGAGCAGCAGCCCTGCCGGAAGCTGTATCACCGGTCTTATTTGTCTTTCTTTTATGATCGAATACGCAAAGCTTCCCACTGCAGTAAAAAAGGCGCTTATAAAGAGCCTCACAAAAGACAGTATAAAATGATCCGGATTTCTCCCCAACAGAAAATATACGGCTGCCGCAATAATAAAGATGATAAGCAGTGCCAGTATCTCCGCATATTTTTCGGTTTTTTTCATCACGGTCTTTATCACAAGCAGGAAGATCATTTCCCCGAAAAATGCTGTCGGCAGGAACCAAAGCACGGAATATCCGTACAGCATGAGCGAATCCATGATATTCGTTCTAAGCGTACCGTAGGGATCGCCGTTTCCGGTCACGAAATAATAAACAAAATCTATCAGCGGGAACAGAATTGAAAAAACCAGATATGGAAGCATTATCCTTTTCAGCTTTTTGATTACCAGTCCTTTTAAATCCCTGCTTTTTTCATTTGTAAGATTTATGAGCATTCCCGATATCACAAAAAACATCGGCATATGAAACGATACGATATAATACCTGATCTCGGGAGTCACATATTCGATGTGTCCGATGATCACAAGTATTATCCCTATGCCCTTTGCAATATCAAAATAATTAACGCGTTTTTTGTCCAAAGTGATTTTTTCTTTCATATTTTGAATTATATCACAAAAAACACTTGCGCAACTGTAAATTATATAATATAATATCACTTGCGTTTGAAAAAACGCTTGCCACGTAACAGGCAATGCGCTTCTAGCTCAGTTGGTAGAGCACCTGACTCTTAATCAGGGTGTCCAGGGTTCGAGTCCCTGGAGGCGCACTGAAAGCATCGTTCCGCAGGTCACGGAGTTGATGCTTTTATTTCACTAAAACATGTGATTAACGGTAAAGTGAATACTGACGAGGTGTGGCTCAGTTTGGTAGAGCGCTACGTTCGGGACGTAGAGGCCGCAAGTTCGAATCTTGTCACCTCGATCAAAAAAGAGTCATCCGCAGGATGGCTCTTTTTTTGATCCGTATTATCGTATATGACCCTTACGGTCACTTTATATACCGGTTACGGACAGCTTTTATCAAGGTATATGCACAGTCTTATAAGGTCTTCCAGTAAGGTTCCTCACTGTCCCGGCAAGCCTCCTCCACACCCATCTGCTTTTCATAAGCACTTCTGGCTTCATCTGCCGCCGTCTTTCCGTCAAAGGTAAAATTATGCTCCGCCGCGATCTTATCGATATACTCTACGGTATCCTGTGTCAGCTTTTCCGTTCCTTTCAAGAAATAGTAGTATCTCTTTCCGTCTATTATCTCCCTGTAATATACCACATCCCTTGCCTTTTCATTACCATCTCCCGCCTCGGTCATAATAGCATTTACCGTGGCTGAGGGCTCCCCTTCTTCGTCATAAAATCCAAAACCGAAGTATTCCTCATCCAGATCGGATATCTTTCTGTATATAAATGATGTATCGGGCGCATATACCACAGAAGAGTGAGAACCTGCCCCGTTAGAGCCATCATCAAAGACCACGCCTTCTTTATTTAAGGAGGCATACCGTCTGCTCCACGAATCTATGGCAAATATCATTTCGAGCTTTCCTGTGTGATCGGAGAAGATCATGGTCTCCGTCACATTTTCCACGTCACTTTCGTAATAAAGACGCATTGCATACAGCGCCCCGTCATGAATTGAGAGCGGAGCATAAGATACCTCCGGTTGTGTATCACCTATGATCGAATCCTTTCTCAGAAGATCCTCCAGCTCCGAAACCGTATATTCATCACCGGGATTCAAAGTGATTTCAGTCATATTTATCGCAGACACAAAATCCTTTGACACAACAGCAGCCCTTTTGCCCATAATATAATCCGCAAACAGATCCCTTCCGCTGAGATCCTCTTCTTCCGGCAGTTCAGGATCATCCTCTGCCGGGGCAGTATCTATTTCTTCTACGATATCCGTTTGAACCGGTTCGTTTTCAGCCGTATCCTCACCGGTATCGCCGTTATTAACGGCAATCATCTCAGTATCCGATGTGTCCGGTGCCTCCGTTTCTTCAACAATATCTGCCGCGCTGCCGTCTTTTGTATTATCCGCAGACCCGCCTGCGCATCCGGTACATAACAGTACCATTCCCATCAACAATATAATATGCTTTTTCATTATCAAAATCTCCTTTACTTAATCTGTGACCGATACATCCACATCCGGCGCAATACTGATATTGTATTCCGGACAAGCCTTATTCATTTCTTCTTCGGTCCGCACGTCAAAACTCTACAGCTTTCCGATCATTACAGCCCCGCAAACACACGCATGGCTTTTTCCGCATCGGCGCCCATGGCCTTCTCTGCCGCAAGAGCCAGATCGTGGAAGAAAGTCACATCCTGCTTTGCAAGCATTTCCCTGACTGCCTGGGTACCGGCTTTGGACATATAGCTGTAGTAGTTGATCTTACGCAGACCGTTTCTTATCCCGGTGCGGTAGTCCTCGTAAGAAACACCGGAGCCGCCATGCATCACCAGCGGCAGACCAGTCCTCTCATAAATGACCTTTACGCGGTCAAGGTCGAGAACCGGCTTGGATTTATATATGCCATGAGCCGTGCCGAAGCTGGGAGCCAGGGCATCAATGCCGGTCTCGCGGCAGAAGGTGACAGCTTCGTCCGGGTCGGTATAGACCGGACCGGAGGCATTGTCTGCTCCGCCCTCCCGGGAGGCAAGTGCTCC
>JAGBOJ010000009.1 GCA_017633935.1 Lachnospiraceae bacterium
GACTGGAATAGCTTCCGTATTCTCCGTGGTCTGCATCGAAAGCCGAAGGAGATCACGCTGCGTGACAAGCCCACGAGTATCAGCAATATAGTCTTTCATGGCTTTAAATGCCATAACAAGTGCTCGACTTTGCTTTACTGCAAGATCCCCACGAAGCACAGTCATTAATAAGTACAGGCCTTGCTCCGTAAAGGCAAAGGGAAGGTAACGAGAACCTCCCCAACTTGAGGTGAAATTTTTGCACCTCAAGATTTCACCATATTCTTCCTTCGTCAGACGGAACATAAACTCATCGCCCTCAAACCGCTCAGCATTATTCTTTACCTGACGATTAAAGTTCTTTGTTTCGTATCCATATATTTCCGCCAACTCAAAATCCAGCATCACCTTCACACCCCGAACCTCGTAAATCTTATCCCGGATGGTACGTTCATCGATGATCGCTATCTCAACGGATTTTTCTTCCGTTTTCTTCTTATCGCTCATAATAACCGCTCCTAAGAACCCACCTGTTCCTGTTGGGACACCTCTCTATAACATCATGTATTGACTGCTCTAAGCGATTCTCACCATAGGGACGCTCGATAAAGTCATAGATATGGTTCTGCAGGGCGCTCCCGGCATCATTCAGAGCTCGCTTTTTGCACCTGCAAACACACAATAATCTATTTGTCAAGTATTTTCAATAAAACTGTGACGTCTTTTGTTATTAAGCTGTTTCATGCGCTTACTTGCCGCTTTTCTCTGCCTGTCCGATACATTATAGGCTTACGATAATTTATGAGTGATTTCGGCATTTCAGAGAAAGCTTCGGGTTCATAAAATAAAAGTGTTTTTGGCGTCATCAAACGCTTTTAGTCAAAAACACTTTTATTTTATGAACTGCCAAACATACATTTACTGTTATTTGGGAATCCGTATTATGGCGTGTGTCCCCGCATTACTGTCCTGTATGTAAGTAAGCGTCCCTCCGCACATCACCATCAGAAGATACCTGACATTATCAATGCCGGTATGAGATTTGCCGTCATCCGGTATATTATCGGGGTCAAAGCCCTCCCCGTTATCAAAGATATCAATACCGTAATTATCGGTGCCTTCATACACCGATATCATTATCCTTCCTCCGTCCTCAAGCCTGCCCGCACCGTGACGCACCGCGTTTTCCACTATCGCCTGTACGGAAAGAGCCGGAACCATAAAATCCGTGATATTTATATCGTACTCTATCTGAAGCTCGTCACCGTAACGGAGCTTTTCAAGCTCAAGGTATTTCATTACATGATCCATTTCCTCACTGAAGGGGATGGGCTCCATCCTCTTTACGAAATCCATATTTTCCCTTAAATAAGAAGAAAAATCCGAAATGGCTTTCTGCGCAAGCTTTGTATCCTTCTCACACAGATAATAGATCGTGTTTAAGACATTATAAATAAAATGCGGTCCGATCTGGGAAAGAACGAGCCTTGTCTTCATTATTTCAAGCTCTTCCATCGGGTCTTTTTTTTCCGTATCCTCCGATGCAAAAGCCCTGTCACTCCCGGTCTTTTCCCTGCTGTCACCGCTTTTTTTTATAAACCTTTCAAAAAGCCCCATTACACCGTCCCTCTTTCAAGCGAGGCAAGCGTCACCTCAGCCCACGAATACTGGGACATATATTCACCCTTGAAATCATGCTCAAGATCGGATATGTTTCCGTCAAGATAATCAAAATAATCACAGCGAACGAGATCACGGACTATGGCTATGCCTCCGCGAAGCCTCGTCACGCAGTCCTCAAGCCCGTATTCGCTCAATGTGCTTATAAGATCGGTTCTGATATTTTTAAGATATGAGGAGTGGCTGGTCTCATCATCCTCATCCTCCCAGAGAACGGACATTATCTCATTATTTCTGCAAAGGGAACCTCTGCGGTCGATAAGATACGCCAGAAGCTCCCTTGTTTTCTGGTATTTGAAATTCAGAGGCTTTCCGTCCATAAAAACCTCAAAATTCCCAAAGGTCCTTATATAAAGACCCTTATAGTTCATCTCACCCTCTACCGGATAGCGAAGCTTTTCCAGTTCGAGCTTTACCTTCTCTTCGGTAACGGGCTTCATTATATAGCCGCTGCAATGCATCTCCACGGCTTTTAAGGCATAATCCGAATACCCCGTCGTGAAGATGATGTTCAGCCTCGGGGACTCCTCCATAAGCTTTTTTGCAAAATCTATGCCGTCCGTCCCTCTCATACTGATGTCGGTAAAAACCACATCAGCGCCATGCTCCCTTAAATGAGCGAAGGCTGCGGATGCATTCCTGAAGCCGTGAAGCTCGGCATCCGGTTCAGCCTTTACGATAGCGCTCATCAGGGCCTCCAGCGCAATCTTTTCATCGTCAATCGCTACTATCCTCATTTTGTACTTCCAGTAATTTCTCCGTGCTGACAAGCTTGACGCAGAGTACAAACAGTTTAGCCGCAACCTCCAGCTCCTCCACCGGAGGAAATGTCGGCGCAATACGGATGTTTGAATCCTTCGGGTCCTTTCCGTAAGGCCATGTAGCTCCTGCCCCTGTCATTACCACTCCCGCTTTTTTTGCGCGAAGCACTATCTCCTTCGCACACCCTTCCATTGAATCAAAGCTGATAAAATAGCCCCCCTTGGGCTTTGTCCAGCTTCCTATCCCGAGACCTCCGAGATTTTTTTCAAGCACATCCTCCACCATCTCAAATTTCGGGCGGATGATAGATGCATGCTTTCTCATATGCTCCATCATCCCGTGAATGTCCTTAAAATACCGGATATGACGGAGCTGGTTAACCTTATCATGTCCTATGGTCTGGTTTTTAAGCTGCTTTTTTATATCCTCAAGATTGTTTAACGATGTCGCAAGACAGGCTATACCGCTTCCGGGAAACGTGATCTTTGAGGTGGACGCGAATTTATAAACAAGGTCGGGATTTCCCGCTCTCTTGCATTCCGCAAGTATCTCTATCAGATAATCCTGCTCCTTATCGTAAAGATGATGTATACCGTAGGCATTGTCCCAGAATATACGGAAATCGGTAGCCGCAGGACGGAGCCTTGCAAATCTCCTTACCGTTTCATCCGAATACGAATATCCCGAAGGATTTGAATATTTGGGCACGCACCATATTCCCTTTATGGCCGGATCACTGCTTACAAGCTCTTCTACCATATCCATATCCGGACCCGTAGGAGACATCGGTACCGGTATCATTTCTATCCCGAAATACTCTGTTATCGCAAAATGCCTGTCGTATCCCGGTACCGGACAGAGGAATTTCACCTTATCCAGCCTGCACCACGGCTTGCTGCCCATTATCCCGTGGGTCATCGCTCTGGCTACCGTATCATACATAACATTTAATGAGGAATTTCCGTATATGATGATATTGTTCGGATTGTTCTCCATCATATCCCCGAGGAGCTGCTTTGCTTCGGGTATTCCGTCAAGACAGCCGTAATTCCGGCAGTCCGTACCATCCTCGCATCTTAAGTCCACTCCCGAATTAAGCACATCCATCATTCCCATCGAGAGATCGAGCTGCTCCTTGCACGGCTTTCCCCTGCTCATATCAAGGCTTAAATTCATCGCAAGATATTTTTCATATTCTTTGGATAAAGCCTTGTGTTCGGCTGCCAGCTCATCTTTCGTCATTTCAATGTACGGTTTCATACGCCACCTCCTTAGGATCTGTCATGCCGCTTACTTTACCAACGGGCAAAGAAGCCTCTCACATGGATATTATTTGTTACAATTCAGTCCCAAGTCACGAGAGACATCAGCTTGCTGATGGCGGCGAGTGGCTATGGGTCAAAGAACTTTGTGCGTAGGTTTGGCGCCATCGCCGCAGGCGATTCTCATGCGCCAAACGCGTTGCAATTCAGCGCTGGTCAAGCGCTGAATTGTAA
>JAGBOJ010000060.1 GCA_017633935.1 Lachnospiraceae bacterium
CCTTCTCAAGTTCGTCCGCGGGTGCTTCGATCGTAAGCTTTGCCATATTGTGCTCTAATTTCTCGACCTGTAAACTCATTTTTGTAAACATCCTTTCAAATAATAAAAATCGCACTACAACCAAACTAATATATCACAACAAATTGAAAATATCCAGTAAAAAATAATCCTGACAGACTTTCCTAAAATGTCACGGTAAAAGATATCACCCCGTCCTTAAACGAGACCTGTATCTTTCCCTTAAACTGCTCTGCAAAGCCCTTTGCCATCGATAACCCGATGCCGTATCCGGCCTTTTTGCTGTTATGCGAGCTGTCCCCTCTGTAAAATCTTTCAAAGAATTTCGAATAATCCACACCCTCGCCTTTGGCAAAATCGTTTGACACCACAAGCCTTGCACCCTTATTCTTTCCCCTGTGCTTTAATTCAAAGCGTATCGTTCCTTTTTCATCGCAATATTTTGCGGCATTGTCAAGCAGGATATTGATGAGTTCGGACAGACCGTCCTTGGTGGCCATTACCTTAATATCCTCTTCTATCTCCGAAACAAGATTCTTTTCCTGCTGCAATATGACCGTCCTGTAGCTTAAACAGGCTTCATTTGCACATTCCGAAAAATCGACCTCCGTAAGCTCTATATTTCCCGCCTCGGTCGTCTTTGAAAGGGTTATCAGGTTATTTATAAGCACCGTAAGCCTGTTTATCTGGTTTCTGGTGCTCGCCGTCCACTCATTCCCGCCCTGGGTCATCTCCAGCACTTCGGTATTTGCTGATATTATGGCAAGAGGTGTCTTCAGCTCGTGTCCGGCATTTGTTATAAAGGCCTTCTGGTTTTCGATATTGGCTATCACCGGCTTCATTGCCCTTCTTGAAAGCACCGAGACTATAAGAATGAAAAAAATGAGCGACACGAATCCGATCAGCATTGAATACCGGATAACAAGCCTTGCGCCTGCTTCTTCAGCGGTACAGTCCATAAATACGGCTATCTTCTGACCCTTATTGCCGTACTTTTCGACCACATACGCATAGGCCATATCACCTTCCTTAAAGCGCCCCTGCTTTCCCCCGAAGAATACGGCTCTTACGGCGTGTTCCGCAGCCTCCTCCTCGTTTACGGATGCTATGTGCTTTATATTGACCTTTTCCACCGACCTGTCCGGATTTACCACTGCGCTGTAATATCTTAACGAATACCGTCTCTCACCCGTAAAATCCACGTTATCCGGGTCACTATTCAGCATTTTGGATATGATATCCTCTATATCGCCCGGCGAAGCCTCACCGGAGACGGACTGCTTATGCTTTTCGCCGTTAATACCTTCGGGATGCAGGGTGATCTCCCCTCCGCCTGATGCGATATATCTTAAGGTCCTGTACATCTGCCTGAAGGTGGAATTGTAATTATAAAAGTTAAGCATTATGAGCACAACACTTAAGACCACGATGATCGCAGCCGTTGCTATAAATATGAATTTCTGCTGCAGCCTCTTAATTC
The DNA here is from genome assembly GCA_017633935.1 of Lachnospiraceae bacterium. GTDB lineage: Bacteria > Bacillota > Clostridia > Lachnospirales > Lachnospiraceae > NK4A144. The sequence continues at coordinate 1,499 of JAGBOJ010000060.1, forward strand.
CCATAGCACTTTAAGACATAGCTTCCGCCTTTATCGCCCTCTATCCCGATATCGGCATTTATGGACATAAGCTTCTGGCGCAGATACGAAATGTATACCCATACTATCCCGATATCCGCAGCCTCCTCACCCTTCCACACATGTTCAAATATATTCTCCGTGGAAATTTCCTTCCCCGGATTCAGCATAAGATATTCCATAAGCCTGCTCTCCTTATTTGCAAGCCTTATGGCATTTTTTGCCGAAAGCTCCTGTTCCTCGGTATCAAGCGTTACACTGCCCAGACTTAGAGTGGTCGGAGTAAAGGAGCCCTGTCTTCTTGTCATTGAGCGCAGCCTTGCCAAAAGCTCCTTCATTGCAAAGGGCTTTGTAAGATAATCATCGGCGCCGGCATCCAGGCCCTCCACCCTGTCGTCTATCTCCGATTTGGCTGTGAGCATTATAACGGGCGTCAGGTTTCCCTGCGCCCGCAGCGTTTTTAATGCCGTTATACCGTCCATAACGGGCATCATCACATCAAATATCATACAGTCGTAGCTGCCCTCCGAAGCGCGCTCTATGGCCTCCTGCCCGTTAAACACAGCGTCACACTCAATATTTTCGTGCTTTAAAACCGCTGCGAGCGCCCTTGAAAGCTCTTCCTCATCCTCTGCCAGTAAAACCTTCATATCCACACCCCTGTCACTGTGCCGCCTTGGCGTTTATCCTGAATTTCTGTGTCTTTTCTCCTCCGTATCCGTTCCTTCCGCGTATAGTAACGGATGCGTTACCCGTGGACAGATTTGCGGCATAGCCGGCTATTTCATAGCAGTCACTGCCCAGCTCGGCATTATTAAGCGTCACCTTTATATCCTCCACACTGATCTGCTTTCCCGTATAGGTGTACGTTGACCCGATGGTTATCTTTGCCTTTGCCAGGTTTTTTGAAGGATCGATGATACGGCAGGAAACATCCTCCGCCAAACCGGTATAATTTCCCTTCCCTTCAACGGTAAGCCAGAGGGTATCACCGATATCGGGTGTATTGCCGGAATCCTCTACGGTAACCTTGAAATCAGAACCGGACAGCTTCTTTCCGTTTGTATCATATATCGTTACCTTTGGCTTTTTGTAGAAATTCTTACTCTTTGACCATGGTATGTCTGATGCTGCAACGGTAAGCTTGCTTATGTCTTTGGGATTGATCTTGAATGTCCTTCTGTAAATATCCGTACCGGTATACTTACCCTTCCCTTTTATTATATAATAGGGGGATTTTCTGATTGAACCATA
>JAGBOJ010000010.1 GCA_017633935.1 Lachnospiraceae bacterium
CCCTACAGCGTCGGGCAGGTTCCGGTATATTATAACGAGCTTTCTACCGGCCGTCATTATGAGCCCGGGGATGATAACAAGTTCCTTTCAAAATATATAGATATGCCGAACGCCCCGCTTTATCCCTTCGGCTTCGGACTGACCTATTCCGATTTTGAGATATCGGGGATAAGGCTTGATAAAAATGAGTTAAGACAGGGTGCGGGAGAGAGCATTAAAGCTGAGGTAACCCTTAAAAATACGGGAGCTGTCGAAGCCTCGGAGGTGGTGCAGCTTTATATAAGGGATGAATATGCCTCCGTGACCCGTCCGGTGCGCGAGCTTAAGGGCTTTAAGAAGATAAAGCTTGCCCCGGGAGGTGAGGAAAGGGTAACCTTTGAGATAGAGGAAGAAATGCTGAAATTTACGGGAGCAGATGATGTATACGGCTCGGAAAAGGGAGAATTTACCGTATTTATAGGTAATTCCTCCACGACTGAAAATAAAGCGTCATTTAATCTTGTCTGACCTTTTTCTTTTCAACCTTGACCTGATACATGAGCTTGTCGGCTTCTTCAATGAGGCCCTCAAGCTCTGTTATGTTTTTGGCGCGTGATGTGATATGCCCCACGCTCATGCTGAAGGGGAAATCATAATTGCCGGATTTATTGAGGTTATCTATAAGCGTATTTATCTCATCGGTAGATTTATCCGCGTTTATGCTTTCGGGGTCTCCCGATATCACGACAAATTCATCCCCGCCGTAGCGCATTATTATCTCGCCGTGATAGAAGACCTGCTTTAATATGTTAGCGCTTTCGCTGATAAAGGTATCCCCGGCATCATGACCGAAGGTATCGTTTACATATTTAAGTCTGTCAAGGTCGGCAAAGAGCACAAATACCTTTCCGCCGGTCTTGCCTGCCTGATGAAGGATGAGATCGTATTTTTCGGCAAAGCCCGCACGGTTGTATACACCCGTAAGCTTATCGTATATCCAGAGGTGGTTTAAGGTATCCACCATGAGATAGAGCTGTGCCTTTCTCCTTAAATTCTCCATCGCGCTTTTTACTATCTGTATAAAGAGAGTGAACCATTCGCTTTCATAGGCATGGTTCGAATTTGCCGTTACACAGTAGCCGAAGATCTGATTATGGTGAAGGAGAGGGTGGATCACGTAATAACCGTGGCCGGTATTATCGATTATCTCCTGCGGTATAAAGACGGAGGCCGGAATGGGAGGGTATTTTTTTATCTCCCCGTTTTCCCATGCTATGGGTATGGACATCTCACTCCTGCTTCTTAAGGTGGAGGGGGATTCGCCACGGAGCAGACTTAACACATATCTGTCATCCGGCTTTAATTCACGGCTCGGGGCAAAGAGATAAAAGGCATCCAGCTCGAATATGTCGATATGCTGCTCAAGTATCTTATAGAAATCCTCCCAGGTGAGGGCATCGGCAAAGCCTACCTCCATTTCCCTAAGACCGTCAAGGAGGTTGCTTATCTGGTTCTGACCGTTCATATAGAAATTACGCATTTCGGTGATGGCATTTTCGTAGCCCTCATCGGTATGACCGGGATCGGTGCTCCTTCTGAATATGGCACTGGTCTCGATCTCATCGGGGATATCCTCGTTTCTGTTTAAGCTCTTATTTAAAAGCTTTTTGCCGCAGAGGACTCCGAGATCGTAGCCGTTTAACGGAACTGTGGTGATCGCCGGCTTTGAAAGCTCGGATATGAGCCGGTTATCATAGCCTGCAACAAGCATATCCTCCGGGACCCGTATCCCAAGGTGTTCAGCCTCCCTGCATACCCCTAAAGCCATCTCGTCATTTGCGCAGTAGACAGCCTCCGGAAGAGGAAAGACATCTCTTTTCCTGTACCATTCCCTGAATAATTCCCGCCCCGAGTGGGGATGGTAATCCCCGTGGACTATCCAGCCGTCTTCGGGGGTGATCCCGTATTTTTTAAGAGTCTCCTTATAGGTGGAGAGCCTTTCCTTTGAATCGTCATTATATTCGGGACCTCCTATAAAAAAGATCCTTCTTTTATTCTGCTTTTCGATCATGTATTCGATGATCTGTCTTACACCGGTCGTGTTGTTTATACCGGCATAGAGCATGCCGTCTATCCTTTCCTTTACGGAAAGAGAGGGGATGCCCGTCTTTTTGATCTCCGCAGCGATCCTTGATACGGCTTCCCTGTCGGGTATCGTATCGCCGTAAAGGATTATGCCGTCATAGTCGGTATAGTTAAAAAGCCTGAAGTTTTCGGCATCGTATGTGCCGTCCTTTGACGGAAGAAAGCCGAGGGCGGAATTGCAGGTGAAAAGATACACCTCCGCCTTTTCCTTTCTGCACTCGTCTATAATGCCGCGTATGGCTGAGGATTGGATGTCATATCTGGCTTCGCTTATTATAATGGCTATCTTCATTTAGTCCTCTTTTCTGACCGTGCGGAATTCCTTGGGGGTCATGCCGGTTTTTTTTCTGAAAACCTGATTAAAGTAGCTCTGTGAGCCAAAGCACAGCAGATTGGATATTTCGGGATAATTCAGGTCGGTGTACATCAGCATGTTCTTGGCTTCCTCGATCCGCATATCCTGCATGAAATCCGGGATGGACATACCGGTATCGCGGTTAAAGAGCGTGGAGAGATATTTGGGTGTCACATGGAGGATCTCAGCCAGCTCCGAAAGTGACAGCTTTCCCGGCATATGCTCCATAATGCAGGCTATGCATTTATTTACCAGAGGGGAGTATCCCTTTGCGGTGTATCCGCTTATACCGTTTGTGAGAAAAGCAAACTCATATATGCACCGGGTAACGGCTGCATAGATCTGACCGGCTTCATGGCAGCTTTCGAGATTGTCTATATGACTGCCAAGCAGCGAATACCGGGTATCGTTTGAAAGACCGCCCTGTACGGCAGCGATTCCCGATAAGGTCATAAGCTCCGAGGCCCTCAGTAAAAAACGGACGGTATTCTTCCGGTACCGGGGCGGAAAGAGCAGGTCGGTGTATTCGTTGCTTTCAAGCAGAGCCTTAAGCTGAAAGATATTTCCGGTCCTTACATAATAAAACAGTCTTGACTCGATCCCGACCGCACCGCCGGATTCCTCATCGTAAACATCCTTATTTGAATTTATCCTGACATCACTTTCGATATCATTATAATAAAAACCGAATATCTCACGGTTTATATCCTGCTCAGCCTTGCCGGACACTGTATATGACTCCCCCTTTTTTGTCTATTTTAGTACTATTTTAAGCCAAAACACCCTTAAAATCAATCGTATTTCGGATGTGGGGGAGGGTTGCGCCGGGGCTTGTTGTGTAAAATTACTTTATTTGGAATAAAATTTGGATAAAAAATGAACAAATTTTACAAATAAAGAGATATATATAAATCAAAACGGATAAATTGATATAAAAATGGCATAAAAAGATTTAATATTGTTAAAGTTTCAGATTCCTTAAAGGGAATCAATACTCTATTTATTAAAGGGAGGTTTAGTAAATGAAGGAAATCATGAAAAAAGTGACCGCACTGCTTTGTGTAGGTACGATGTCTGCAGTAATGCTGGCAGGCTGCGGATCATCCGCACAGCCGGCTGCAACGGCAGAGCCCGCGGCAGAGGAGCCTGCGGCTGAAGAAGCAGCAGAGGAGCCTGCAGAGGAGGAGGCAGCAGAAGAAGAGGCTGAGCCTGCAGAGGAGGAAGCTGCAGAAGAGGCTTCAACCGACGAAGGTTCCACACCCAGAAACGAGACCCTGTATTTTGCAGGTCAGCAGTGGGGAACCATCAACGACTGGAATCCCATGTCACCCAACTCAAACAACGCAATGGGACAGACCCAGAAGGATACGGCACGTACACTTATCTGGGAGACACTTTTTATGTATAACTCAATGGACGGCAAGCTTTACGGACTGCTCGGAAAAGAGTATTCATGGAACGATGATATGACAGTTCTTACCGTAAAGATGAATCCCGATGCTCACTGGAGCGACGGAGAGCCAGTTACTGCAGATGATGTTGCTTATACCTACGATACACACGTTAAGTATGAGTCATCCACAGGTGCGGATTATTCGACCTATATCGACAGCATAACAGCTAAGGATGCTGAGACCGTTGAGATAGCTGCAAAGCTTGACGGCGGCAAGGCTGTAAATCCTCTTAAGGTTACCGCTTATCTGTGTAACATCTACGTTATGCCCAAGGCATATCTTGAGAAGGTTGAGGAGAGGAACGGAGAAGATCCCGACAAGGTTAAGCAGGATACAATGGAAGACCTTGTAGCTTCAGGTCCTTATCTTCCTTATATGAACAACGACCAGAAGGTTGTATTCATCCGTGACGACAATTACTGGGGACAGGCTGCTTCAATGTGGGGCAAGCTTCCGGTTCCGAAGTATATCGCACACACGATCTACAAGGACAACGCAGCAGGACAGGTTGCTCTTCAGCAGGGCGAGGTTGACGTTTGCCAGCAGTTCATCACAGACGTTCAGAAGCTCTGGCTCGATGAGGATCTTCCGATATCAACATGGTATGATGAGGCTCCTTACGGCATGACGGCTACAATGCCTTCAATGTTCTTTAACTGCGAGAAGCCCGGTCTTGATCAGGCAGCGGTTCGTAAGGCTATCGCAATGGCGGTTGACTACGAGCAGATCATAGCATCAGCTATGTCCGGACAGTCACAGACCTTTGATGAGCTTCCCAGATGTATAGCAGGACCTGCTGAATCCGACAGAGCTTATGTTGATATTGATTCACTTAAGGATCTTCAGTGGAAGAACAAGGACGTTGAGGGAGCAAAGGCTCTTCTTGACGAGGCAGGCATTACCGATGAAGACGGAGACGGAATCCGCGAGTACAAGGGCGAGAACCTTTCATTCAAGGCTGAGTGCCCTACAGGCTGGACAGACTGGAACGCATCAATGGAGATCGTTGCAGCAGCAGGAAAGGATATCGGAATCGATATCAGCACATATTTCCCTGAAGCTAACTCATTCTACGATGATATGACAACCTGCAACTTCGATATCTGCATGTGGTCAGCACCCGGAGCAGGTCCGATGAGCCCTTATTCAAAGGCTATGTTCTACTTCTCCGAGGAGTATGCCAAGCTTGCTTCAAACTGGAGCGGAAACTTCGGTCACTATATGAATGATGATGCTGAGAAGATCTTACAGCAGATACCTCTTGAGACAGACGAGGCTAAGCTTAAGGAATACTATACAGAGCTTTCAAAGATCTGGCTTGAGGAAGTTCCTTCAGTAGCACTTATGTATCGTCCCGAGCAGTTCTACTCTGTAAACGAGTCTGTATGGACGAACTATCCTGCAGCAGATTCAGGAAACAACATACCTCCGCTTGTATGTACAGACGGCTATGGTATAGCAGCTCTTTACGAACTGGAGCTTGCGGAATAAATACCAAAAGGCACTGCATATAAATGGCAAGCCGTGTATTAAATGCTTGATAAGAGAGAAGGTAAATATACAGGGGGCTGCCGGCGATACAGTCGGCAGCCCTCACTTTAAAAAAAATCAAGACAGGGGGTGAACAGCTTGAAAGGCTATAAGAAATATTACGGGCAGAAATTATTCTGGTATCTGCTCACTCTGATATTCGCGGTCATCCTGAATTTCGTCCTTCCCCGTCTGATGCCGGGTGATCCGGTTTCAGCGATCGCGGCAAGGGCAGTGGGAGGAATGACGGATTCCACCGCAATACAGAAGGTTATAAATGATTATGTTGAAAAATTCGGTATAAACAAGCCCATGTACCAGCAGTTTTTTATGTGGCTGGGCAATGTGCTTAAGGGGGATTTCGGAGTATCGTTCTCGCAGTATCCCCGTCCCGTTTCCGATATTATCAATTCCGCAGTATGGTGGACAGTTGCTCTGCAGCTTCCGGCCATCATAGTCGGATGGCTTCTCGGAAATATCCTCGGCGCGATAGCTGCTTATATCCGCGGAGTATTTGATAAGGCCATCCTTCCGTTTTTCCTTTTTGTAAGTAATATACCCGCCTTCGGTATGGCTACGATCCTTCTTTTCGTATTTTCGATAAAGCTTGGCATAGCGCCTGCCAGCGGTGGCTACGGCTACGACCTCATCCCGAATGTGAGCTGGACCTTTGTGAAGTCAGTGATCGGTCATTACCAGCTTCCGTTCTGGTCGATAGTCCTTATCACAATAGGAGGGCAGGCGATCGGTATGCGTTCGATGTCCATCTATGAATTGAATGCCGATTATGTTAAATATTCGAGATTCCTTGGTATCAAGGACAGCAAGATAGTGGGCTATGTGTTCAGAAATGCAATGCTCCCCCAGATCACGGGTCTTGCACTTTCACTTGGCACCATGATAGGAGGTGCCCTCGTTGCCGAGATCATCTTCAGTTATCCCGGACTTGGCACCACCCTGCTTACAGCCGTTACCGGTCAGGATTATCCGCTGCTTTCGGCTTGTACGCTGATAATCACAATAATGGTTCTGATAGCTAACCTTGTGGTTGAGCTGCTTTACGGCGTGATTGACCCGAGAGTTAAGGCAAATCAGCAGGATTAAAGGAGGGAAAACTATGAAAAATACGATAAAACAGGTTTTCCATTCCGGAAAATTTCTTGTCGGATTTATAATCTTTGTTCTTATACTGGCTATCTGCTTCATCTATCCGGTGTTTGTCACCTATGATCCTCTTGAGATGATCGGAGCCGGTAACTTCTATAAGCCCGGAACCTATGTATCACAGGAAGAGGCTGCCTTAAACGAAGGCTATACCCTGAATATGGATGCCTCCGAATCAAGGCTTGCCACGGCTTTGGGTGTGGAAGAGCTTGAAAAGATGCAGGAATACCTCATCAAATATGCCGGCATTGCCGAAAAGGATATTGATGTTACCGATACCGAGGCTATTGTAGAGCTCTGGCAGCAGAATTACAATCCGGATATGAAGGCAAAGGGACTTACCTCGGCAAAGAGAAAGGCATACAGAAGACTGGATGCATCCATTGAAAATGCAATGAAAAGCTCGGGGGTCATCATAGCCGAGGAGGATGCCGAAAGCGGAGAGCTTAAGGAAGCCAAGACGATAAAGGGTACCGGCTATGTAAATACGAAGGATATCGTAAATAAGAGAACCTTCATACTCGGTACGGATAATTTCGGGCGTGATGTCTTGACAGAGCTTGTAGCTGCCACAAAGGTATCGTTAAGGATCGGTCTTATAGCCGGACTTATCGCTACGGCAGTCGGACTCATACTCGGACTTGTAGCAGGATATGTCGGCGGTGTGGTTGACAATATAATAATGTTCCTTACGAACTTATTTACGGTCATTCCTTCATTTATCATACTTATACTTATATCCTACAGTGTCGGCACAAACGCCAGAGGAGTCATGATGGTGGCATTTATCATCGGGCTTACCTCGTGGCCGTGGACCACAAGGTCGGTGCGTTCGCAGGTTATCTCTTTAAGAAACCGTGACCATGTTAATCTTTCAAAGCTTTCAGGCCACAGCATGTTTCGCATAATCTTTACGGACATCCTGCCCTATATAGCTTCATATGTGGTAATGGCGATGATACTCCAGATATCCTCGGGTATTCTTTCGGAAGCCCAGCTTTCGATGATAGGTCTGGGTCCTGCCACTACAAAGGTTGCGACTTTAGGACTTATGATGAATTGGGCCATGCAGTACGCTGCTCACCTTAACGGAAGCTGGTGGGCATATTTCCCCGTTGTAATAGTGATAGCACTGATATCCTTCTCGTTGAACCTTATGAATACGGGTCTGGATCAGGTGTTCAATCCACAGCTCAGAGATTAAGGGAGGTATGTCATGGGAAAAGTAATGCTGGAAGTAAATCATTTAAAGACCAAATATGTTACCAGATTTCATGAGGACGTATATGCGGTCGATGATGTTTCGCTTAAGATAGAAGAGGGCAAATCCCTGGGTATAGCCGGAGAGTCCGGCTGCGGAAAGTCCACTCTTGCCTTAAGCCTTATAGGATATTATTTTGCACCGCTCCATTATATGAGCGGAGATATCATAGTGGACGGAGTGAAGATATCCGCTATGAAGCCCGATGAGGTAAGAAAGAAGATCCTCGGAAACGAGGTCGCATATATTCCTCAGGCGGCTATGAACGCCTTAAACCCCACGATGAAGATAATAAGGTTCATCGAGGATGTTATGAAGGCACACAATATCAAGATGACAAAGAAGGAAGTTTATGATATGGCCCGTGAACGCTTCGCGGATCTGGGTCTGCCGGAGGATGTGCTTAACAAGCATGCAGTCGAGCTTTCCGGCGGTATGAAGCAGAGGACTGTCATAGCGATATCCACGATCCTTTCACCGAAGGTTCTGATAGCGGACGAGCCCTCATCGGCGCTTGACGTTACCTCTCAGAAGATGGTCATCCGTATGATGAGAGAGCTTATGGAAAAGGGCTATATCAAGTCCATGATCTTTATCACGCATGAGCTTCCGCTGCTCTATAATGTAACGGATGACATCATGGTAATGTATGCGGGTCAGATAGTGGAAAGAGGAACCGCAAAGGAAATGGTATTCGATCCGATACATCCTTATTCAAAGGGACTTATGGGTTCGATCATCGTTCCCGAGTCGGGAGTCAGGGATCACAAGCTCACGGCTATCCCGGGCACACCGCCGAACTTAAAGAACCCGCCGAAGGGCTGCCGTTTTGCGGATCGCTGCAAGTATGCCACGCCGACCTGTTCGGCACTGGCGCCCGATATGAAGGAATTTGACAATGGCAGGACATATCGCTGCCTGATGTCCGTAAGAAAGATAAGGGAGGTGTATGAGAATGGCGGATCAGCAGAAGTCGAAACAGAATTTGACTGACAGAAAGCCCTGCCTTTCGGGACGGGGAGTGACAAAGGTATTCGGCGTCGGAAATAAGGCGATGACCGCCGTTGATCATGTGGATTTCGATTTCAACGAAGGTGATTTTGTTTCCATAGTCGGAGAGTCGGGAAGCGGAAAGACCACGCTTTCAAAGATGCTTTTGGGGCTTATAAGCGTGACCGAGGGTGAGATAGAGTTTCAGGGAAAGCCCAGAGATATAAGCTCGGGAGCAAAGAGGAAGGAGTACTGGAAAAATATCCAGCCGATCTTTCAGGACCCGTTTGCATCCTACAATATGTTCTACAAGATCGATGCAGTGCTTGACGACTGCTTAAACATGAGAGGCTTTAAGTCAGCACCGGAGGAGGAGAAGGTAAGGCTTAAGACGGAGGCCTGCAGCTTTGTAAACCTAAAGTATGCGGAGCTTACAAATAAATATCCTTTTGAGCTTTCCGGAGGTCAGATGCAGAGGCTTATGATAGCAAGGATATTCCTGCTTAAGCCGAAGATCTTAATGGCAGACGAGCCGACATCCATGATAGATGCCTGCTCAAGAGCCACGATCCTCGATATGCTCCTTAAGCTGAGAGATGAAGTGAATATGACCGTCATCTTCATTACCCACGATATCGGACTTGCATATTATATTTCCGATAAGGTTTACATAATGGAGCACGGCAAATTTGTGGAGTCGGGTCCTGCGGAAACTGTTATAATCAATCCTCAGGCGGATTACACCAAGCGTCTCATAAACGACGTGCCGAAGATCTATGAGAAGTGGGATCTGGATACTGTAGCAAGGAATTGATAAAGTCTTATCACGGTTCAGGGGCAGACGTTATTGTTCTGCCCCGTTTTTGAAAGAATATACGGAGAGCGGATGTAAATGAAAAAACTAGAATTAAACGAAGGATGGGTCTTACACAGGTTAAAGGGCGAAAAGGATATTCCCGCCGTTGTACCCGGCAGTGTATATACGGATCTTTTAAGGGAAGGGGAAATGGAGGACCCGTTTTTTAAGGATAATGAGGACAGGGCACTTAAGCTCATGGACGAGGACTATGAGTATGTCTGCAATTTTGAGTGCGATGAAAGCATAAGAAACGAGGATGTGGTGCTTTTAAGGTGCGAAGGGCTTGATACGCTTGCCGGGCTTACCTTAAACGGTAAAATGATAGGTGAAGCCGATAATATGCACCGCACATGGGAATATCACATTAAGGATGAGCTTAAGGATAAAAACGAGCTGCGCATCCTTTTCCACAGCCCCACGAAATTCATAGAGGAAGCCTATAAAAAGGCTCCCACCAGGGGAAGTGAGGATGCAATGCCGGGCTTTGTCCATATAAGAAAGGCGCACTGCATGTTCGGCTGGGACTGGGGCGCCCATCTGCCCGATGCGGGGATATTCCGTCCGGTATCGATAAATGCCTATTCAAAGTTAAAGCTTGAAACGGTTGAGATACTGCAGGAGCATAAGGACGGAAAAGTAACCCTGAGCATAGATCCGAAGATAGTGTTAAAGGACGGAGATAATGACACGGAATCACTCATGATGGAAACTCTCATCACCGCTCCGAACGGCGAGGGGTCGAATTATGTAAACAATCTTAACGAAGCTCCCCTTGAGATAGAGATAGATGACCCCGAGCTCTGGTGGCCGAACGGATACGGCAAGCAGCCGCTTTATGAGATAAAGGTGGTTATAAAGGATGCCTCTGACGGTGAGGTATTTGATGAATGGAATGCAAGGATCGGACTCAGGACTGTTACGGTAAGCACAAATAAGGATGAATGGGGAAATGAGTTTGCCTTTACCGTAAACGGGGTAAAGATCTTTTCGATGGGAGCCGACTATATTCCGGAAGACCATCTCTTAGGCCGGGTAAACTGCAAAACGACCGAAAAGCTGCTTAAAAAAGCGGTCTTTGCCAATTTCAACACCATACGCGTATGGGGAGGAGGGTATTATCCGGATGACTGGTTCTTTGATCTTTGCGATGAGCTGGGGCTTTTAGTGTGGCAGGATTTTATGTTTGCCTGCGCCATGTACGATCTTACGCCCGAATTTGAGGAAAATATAAAGGCTGAATTTTACGATAACATAATAAGACTGCGCCATCACGCATCACTTGCATTAATGTGCGGAAATAACGAGATGGAGATGTTTACGAAATACCGTACATGGATCACGAAGGAATCCGAGGTTAAGGATTATCTGGTAATGTATGAATACATAATACCGAAGCTTATGAAGGAGCTTGCGCCTCAGGTTTACTACTGGCCCGCAAGTCCCTCCTCGGGCGGGAGCTTCGACGATCCGAACGGTGAGAACAGGGGAGATGTCCATTACTGGGATGTGTGGCACGGGGATAAGCCCTTTACGGAATACAGAAAATTCTTCTTCAGATTTGTATCCGAATTCGGCTTCCAGTCCTTCCCGTCAGAAAAGACCGTTGAGACCTTCACCGATGACGAAGCGGATAAGAACATCTTTTCCTACATAATGGAAAAGCATCAGAGAAACGGGGCTGCAAACGGAAAGATAATAAATTATATGCAGCAGACCTATCTTTATCCGCAGGGCTTTTCAAATGTGATCTATGCATCACAGCTCCTTCAGGCGGATGCGATCAAATACGGAGTGGAGCATTTCAGGAGAAACCGCGGACGCTGCATGGGTACTGTTATCTGGCAGCTTAACGACTGCTGGCCCGTAGCGTCATGGTCGAGCGTGGACTACACCGGCAGGCTTAAAGCCCTGCATTATTACGCAAGAAGGTTCTTTGCTCCCGTGATGGTATCCTGTGAGGAGGAGGGAGAGCTTTCAGTGGAAAAGCCTTTAAACTGGCTGCCCAGACCCGTTCCCACATCGGTTAAGTTCAATGTCGCAAACGAGAGCATGAATGACGAAGATGTTACTCTCTTCTGGGAAGTAAGGGACGCTAAGGGAAAGGTCTTAAGGCGTGAGAAGGAGGATATCCATTCACCGGCTTTAAGCTCGACGTGGACTGAAAAATACGAGCTTAAGGACTTGGACCGTTTCAGTCAGTATGTAAGCTTCAGGATCGAGAAAGACGGTGAGGAGCTCTCTTCCGGAACGGTGATATTTACAAGGCCGAAGTACTTTAAGTTTGAAAAGCCGGTTCTTTCTTGCAGGGTCGAAGGAAATAAGCTGATAATAAGCTCTGATGTATACGCAAAAAATGTCGAGATATTAAATGAAAACGAGGACATTGTCTTAAGCGATAATTATTTCGATCTGAATGCGGAAGAAAAGACGGTGGAGATACTTGAGGGAAAGGCCGAGGGTATAAGGCTTAGGAGTGTTTACGATATCCGGTAGAAGAGGGCAGGAAAGTTTACATAAAACTCGCCAATGGTTTACATAAAGCAAATATTTGAGTTTACATAAAGTTATAAGGAGGAAGGTATGGATGTTAAGAAGCTTGTCAGTGAAATGACATTGGAGGAAAAAGCCGGAATGTGTTCCGGAAAGGATTTCTGGCATCTTAAGGGTGTGGAAAGACTCGGGATACCCGAGGTAATGGTCAGTGACGGCCCTCACGGATTAAGGAAGCAGGACAGCGAGGGTGATCACCTCGGAGTAAACGATTCCATTGTGGCTGTCTGCTTCCCGGCAGGCTGTGCGACCGCAAGCTCCTTTGACAGGGAGCTTATAAAGGAAATGGGAGAGACGATAGGGGATGAGTGTCAGGCGGAAGACCTTTCCGTAGTGCTCGGACCTGCCGTAAACATCAAGCGTTCACCGCTTTGCGGAAGAAACTTTGAATATCTGTCGGAGGACCCCTATCTTGCCGGAGAAATGGCTGCCAGCTATATTAACGGGGTTCAGTCAAAAAAGGTCGGCGTGTCGATAAAGCATTTTGCCTTAAACGATCAGGAGCATGAAAGGATGAGCGGATCTTCCGAGGCGGATGAAAGGACGATGAGGGAGATATATTTCCCCGCGTTTGAGACAGCCGTAAAAAAGGCCGATCCGTGGACCTTTATGTGCTCTTATAACAGGATAAACGGTACATATGCATCGGAAAACGAGTGGCTTTTAACCAAAGTCTTAAGGGACGAGTGGGGCTTTAAGGGCTATGTGATGAGCGACTGGGGCGCGGTAAACGACAGGGTAAAGGGTGTGGCAGCAGGTCTTGACCTTGAAATGCCCGCATCAGGTGAATATAACGACAGACTCATCGTTGAGGCCGTAAAGAACGGGACACTTCCCGAGGAGAAGCTCAATAAGACGGTCGAGAGGATACTGAACATCGTCTTTGAATATGTGGAAAATAAAAAGGGCGGAACTTTTGATCGGGCAAAGGATCATGCAAGAGCCGCCAAGATCGCGGAAAACTGCATGGTACTCTTAAAAAATGATGAAAAGATCCTCCCGCTTAAGAAAGGAGAGAAGATCGCGTTTATAGGTGAATTTGCCGAAAAACCCCGTTTTCAGGGCGGCGGAAGCTCTCATATAAACAGCTATAAGGTCGAGGACGTTTTATCCTGCTCAAAGGACAAGGCTGAGATATTCTATGCAAAGGGGTTTCCTGCAGATAAGGATGAGGAAGACGAAAAAGCCTGTAAGGAGGCTCTTGATGCCGCAAAAAAGGCGGATAAGGTAGTGATCTTTGCCGGACTTCCCGACTCCTTTGAATCCGAGGGCTATGACAGACAGCATATGAGGCTGCCTGAATGTCAGAACAAGCTTATCTCAAAGATAGTAAAGGAAAACCCGAATGTGGTCGTAGTGCTTCATAACGGTTCTCCGGTGGAAATGCCATGGGTCGACGAGGTTAAGGGTATTCTTGATGCCTACCTTTCCGGTGAGGCTGTCGGGATCGCGCTTTCAAGGATACTTTTCGGAGAAGCAAATCCCAGCGGACATCTTGCGGAAAGCTTTCCGTTAAGGCTTGAGGATACGCCCTGCTATATCGATTTTCCCGGAAAACGCGGAAAGGTATATTACAATGAAGGCGTATTCGTAGGCTACAGATATTACGATACAAAGAAGATGAAGGTTCTTTTTCCCTTCGGACACGGACTTTCCTACACGACCTTTAAGATCGATAACCTTAAGATAGAAAGAAGCGGAAAGAAGGATACCGATAAGATAAAGGTATCGGTGGATGTCACAAATACGGGTGATACAGCCGGAAAAGAGGTAGTGCAGCTTTACGTTTCCGATAAGACCGGCACCGAATTGAGACCGGCAAAGGAGTTAAAGGGCTTTGACAAGGTAGAGCTAAAGCCCGGTGAAAAAAAGACCGTTACAATGGAGCTTGATTACCGCTCATTTGCCTATTACAGCACAGAGCTTAACGACTGGTTTGCTCCCGGCGGAAAATATGAGATCCTTGTGGGTGATTCCTCGGAAAATATCGCCGTATGCGAAGAGATCGAGCTTGAAGCCACAAAGAAGCTGCCGTTTGTCATCACACAGACCACGATCTTCGGTGAGCTTCAGGCATATCCCGAGCTTACTGAGATAGTAAACACAAAGCTGATGCCTTATCTTGCCGTATTCGGAGCCGGAAAAGAGGAGGAGACAGATGCTGCAAGTGAAGCCATCTCGGATGAAATGACTCAGGCAATGATAAGATATATGCCATTAAGGTCCTTAAGGAGCTTCGGAAATATCTCCAGTGATCAGGTACAGGCTCTCGTGGATGAGCTGAACAATGCACTGAAAAAATAAAGAGACTTGTTATCCGGAAAGAAACCCGTGTCCGGCACGGGTTTCTTTCTTTGTGCGCCCGACATCACAAAATAAGCTGCAATTCAGCACCTGATCGGTGATGAATTGCAGCAAAAACCGGAAGCAGCCAAAGAACAGTCTGCCGGATCAATTTCTGGCTTTATTGCAGTCAGTAATAAAACAGTTCTCCATGCCGGTATATATTATTTTTGTATCCCAGCATGCATCACCGCTCCAACAGTCACTTCCGTCTTCCACCGTGGACTGGCATCCGAGTTCATGTATATCCCGGTATTGTATTTCGGTGCAATGATTTGAGTCATACTCAACATGCGGGTTAAAGCATTCTTCACCTCCGGCAACACTGCTAAGTTCCTCATCGGAGATTTTCTGCCCGAATACCTCCTCTTCACTCATACCTGTCCTGATCTCATTGTTTTCTTTCTTACTCATTTGTCATTCCTCCTCTTTTAATTATTTATATTTTTGATGTCTTCTGTCTTATCCGTATCGGGAAAGCTGTCCTTATATTTTTCTATTACCCCGAGTGCCTTTTCATACCAGCCGCTCTTAAAGAAATGGCAGGGGTCGGGGTCGATGGCTCTGTAGTCTGTTCCTGTTTCTCCGCAGGCACAGGACCTGCACCCTCCGCCGCAGGAAAGCCGGTATTTACATCCCCTGCATTCCTCATTGTGTTCTATACACTCACCCATCTTTATAAGACAGGTATCCCTGTAGTAGGAATCAGAAAGAATTTCGCTCAAGGGCTTTTCAAGGCAGGAATCAAAGAAGGGATCCATGGCCGTGCCGCCCATTGTCATGCAGGGAAGGATCCTGCCCGTGGGACTTATGTACATGGTGTTTTTTACTGAGCCGCAGGCCCAGGATTTCTCCGCCTCGGCAACACCTGTAAATTTTTTATACGGAATCGTAATACGCCGTTTCAATCTGTCAAATTCCAAAATCCCGCAAAACTGGACAGACATCGGCATCCCGTCAGCCACATATTGGGGAATATAATCGAGGATCGCATGATTTGCATCATCCTGGGAAATGAAGTGCTCTGTTTCATTTTTCCACCGTCCCGTCGGAGCGGCAACATTCATCTTCAGATGAACGAGTCCGAGAGAAGATAGAAGGTTGATACTTTCCCTGAGAGTGCCGATATTATGCTTATGCAGGACCATTGAGGAGCTGGTCTGAAATCCGCGCCTTTGAAGCAGCTTAAAGGCATTTATAACAGCCGCCTCTGCTCCCTCTTTGCCCCTAAGCCAGTCATGCCACCCTACGCCGTCAAAGCTCATATGGAAGACAGGGCGCATGTTCCGCTTTTCAAGCTCGTTAATAAGCTCTTCATTCACTAACTTTCCGTTGGAATAGAGGGTCGAAAGACAGATATCCTTCTCCTTCATTTTATCAAGTATCCCGTAAAAGTTGGGATTTACAAAGGGCTCTCCTCCGGTTATGGACACCATTCGTATGCCGCAGTGTGCCAGCTCATCAAGAATATGCTCCGACTGCTCAAGTGTCAGATCCTCCCCTTTATAATCAGGAGCCGACATAAAGCAGTGGCGGCAGTTATAATTGCATCTGCCGGTAATGGACCACTGTACGCTGGATTTAAACATCGCAGGATGGACCTTATATTCCTGCCATGGTTCAAGCCTTTCATTCCCGTCTGAAGGAATGGCGATCCCGGCTTCCTTCATATTCTCCAGCAGCTTCTTCTGCTTTTCACTGAGACTATCCTCGTCTATGTCATGCTTTCCGTCCAGCGCATATACAACACGGTACTGCTCCTCATTGAAAAAATCGCATTTGCTCGGATCAGGCCGGCGCAGTCCAAAGGGCAGCCCCTTAAAGCCGCACAGTTCATAGCCTTTTTGTAAAATGTAGTATGACATTTAAGCATCTCCCCCATCTGTTTTGAAACAATGTTCATTCACTGCTCCATTATAATATACGATAACAGCAATTCCTGTGACAATCTGTTTTTGTACCGTCTGTGATGCATATACCTTAAGTTATCTTCCGTTATTTTATAACGATTTAGAAGAACGGGTTGGATACTTAGCTGATGTTCTTATGATCTTTACCCCAAAAACGGATTGACGCAAAAATGAAGTAAAAGTACAATAGAAATGAATTTCAGCTCATATCAGGGAGCGGTAAGTCCCCGAAAGGAAAGAAAATATCACGATGAAAAAGATCAGCTTAAAAAATACATCGGCTATAGCTATAGCGGGTGGTATAGCGGTAGCGTTAATACTTATCATAGGAACGGTCTTAAACGGAAGGAGCGCAGGCAGGGATACCGAGCAGGCAGTCAGAAATGTAAGCCTGCTTTATCTTGAAGAGCTTGCCGGAAGAAGAGAGCAGGTAGTCGCCTCCACGCTCAATGACTATATAAAGGATATGGATGTGGCGATCGGCCTTCTTACGCCGGACGATCTAAGCTCTGTGGAAAAGCTTCAGGCCTATCAGCTGCGTATGAAGCAGCTCTACGGGCTGGAAAAATTTGCATTTGTGGATGAGACGGGGCTTATCTACACATCAAGAGGCACAAGGAATGATATCGATCTGTATGCGTTTGATTATAATACGCTGTCTGAGCCGGAAATATCCTTAAAGAGTGCGGATGGGAAAAATGTCAAGGTGGTTATCGCCATGCCTACGGACCGCCTGCCCTATGAAGGACATTTTTTAACGGTATGCTTTATGGAGATCGATATGGCGCAAATGCTTGAAAACATATCACTTCAGTCAGGCTCAAATAATACAACCTTCTGCAATATCTACACGGCGGACGGCTACTCTGTTACCGATACTGTGCTTGGCGGCCTTGCAAGCGAGGATAATCTTCTTTCCGCACTTGAAAATGCGCGGTTCGAGGATGGCTACAGCCTTGAACTTATACGGGAGGATTTTTCAAACGGAAATACCGGAGTGGTTTCGTTTACCTATAACAATATAATGGAAACCATGTATTATGTTCCTGTTCACGGTACCGACTGGATGCTGACCTATCTTATAAGGGAGAGTGTGATCAGCAGCAGGATAGAGGAGATATCAAAAGGGATCGTAACAAGAAGTCTTTTACTGGCGATCCTTACCACGCTTGTGCTGGCGGGAGTCTTTGTAATTGTGCTGATGCAGACAAAAAGGAATGCAAAGCTTGTGGCAGAGCAGGAAACCTCCGAAAAGCTGCAGCAGGAATTAGAGGAACGCATTGCCTTGCAGGATGAGCTTTTGGAGCAGGAAAAGAAGAGGGCACAGCTTGACAGCATGATAACGGCGCTGGCATCGGATTACAGAAGTGTATATTATGTTAACTTAGATGACGATTCCGCGATCTGCTACAGGAATGATGATGAAGCCGACGATATTCTTAAGGGAGATACCTTTTTATTCTCCGAGGCATTCGGAAAATATGCGGAAAAATATGTGGATGAAAAATACCGCAGTCATTTCCTGGAATTTATCAAGCCTGAAAACATCCGCAGGGAGCTGAAAAAGAACGATATCATTGTCTGCCGCTACCTTGTAAAAAAGAACGGCATTGAAAGCTATGAAATGCTGCGTATGGCTGATGTAAAAAAGAGGGATGCCGCAGCAGATGAGACTATTCACGCCATTGGTGTGGGCTTTACGGATATCGATGAGGAAATGCGTGATTCACTTGCAAAGAGTCAGGCACTTTCCGATGCCTTAAAAGCGGCTGAGGAGGCAAGCAAGGCAAAGACCACCTTCTTATCCAGCATGAGCCACGAGATCCGCACTCCCATGAATGCAATTATCGGGCTTGATTCACTGGCCCTAAATGATAAGAGTATTTCGGATTCCACAAGGAATTACCTTGAAAAAATCGGCGGCAGTGCCCAGCACCTCTTAAGCCTTATAAATGACATTCTGGATATGTCGAGGATCGAGTCCGGGCGTATGACCTTAAGGAATGAGGAGTTTGCTTTTTCAAAGCTTATAGAGCAGATCAATGTCATATTCAGCGGTCAGTGTCAGGAAAAGGGGCTGGAATACAACTGCCACATAAACGGACAGCTAAGTGACTATTATATCGGTGACAACATAAAGCTCAGGCAGGTGCTCATAAATATCCTCGGAAATGCCGTAAAGTTCACGCCGGAGGGCGGAAGGGTCGAAATGACGGTTGAAAAGACCGGCGGCTTTGACGGGATGTCTGTCCTTCAGTTCAAAATAAGCGATACAGGTATAGGCATGAGTAAAGAATATCTGCCCAGACTTTTTGATGCCTTCAGTCAGGAGGATGGCGGCACCACCAATAAATACGGCAACTCCGGACTCGGAATGGCGATCACGAAGAATATCATTGAGATGATGAACGGCGCGATAGAGGTGGAAAGCGAAAAAAATGCCGGTACTACCTTTACCGTAAGTGTCACACTGAGGGATTCCGACCGGAAGCAGTCGGATGAAGCCGATGAAGAAACAATATATCCTCATGATATGAAGGTGCTCATAGTGGATGACGATCCCTTGGCCTGCGATCAGGCTAAGCTTGTCATGTCACAGGTCGGGATAGAGGCACAGGCAGTGCTTTCCGGCGGTGAGGCGCTGGAGCAGGTAAAGCTCTCTCTTGCAAGGCAGGAGCCGTACAATCTGATCATTGTGGACTGGAAAATGCCTGAAATGGACGGATTGGAGACGACCAAACAGATACGGAGCCTGATCGGTGAGGATACGGCTGTTATCATCCTGACTGCCTATAACTGGGATGATATATATGAAGAGGCGATGACAGCAGGGGTGGACAGCTTTATCGCAAAGCCGATCTTTACGGAAAATCTGCTGAGCGAGTTTAAGGAGGTATTAAAGAAAAAGAATAAGGCAGCCTTAAAAAACATTAAAAAAGCAGAGCTTGAGGGCCGGCATGTGCTTCTGGCAGAGGATGTGGAGATAAATGCGATGATCATGACCGAGATCCTTACCACGAGGGGGATAAAGGCCGATCACGCCGTAAACGGAAGGGAAGCCGTAAGCCTTTATGAGTCAAGACCGGAAGGGTTTTACGATGCCATACTTATGGATATCAGAATGCCGGAAATGGACGGACTTTCGGCATGTAAGGCTATCCGTGCATCTTCAAGAAAGGATGCCGCATCTGTTCCGATCATCGCTCTTACGGCAAATGCCTTTGACGAGGATGTACAGTTAAGCCTTCAGGCGGGGATGAATGCGCACTTAAGCAAGCCGGTGGAGCCGGAGATGCTTTTTGAAACGCTTGAACGGCTGATTTAGAAATATACAGGGGACGATTCAAATAAAAAGTGGATAATAAGAATGAGAAAAAAGAGATTTTCTATTCTGCTTGCTGTTCTTAATTTAATACTTGCCTTCATTGTTTTCGGTTTTACTTTTGCGGGGACATATACCGAGCAGGAGCGCGTCATCAGCACATTGATCGATGCAAACGAGTGTCTCCCCGATATTCTGTCTGTCATCTCAGACTTAAGGGTAAACACCGACGGTCTGTC
>JAGBOJ010000061.1 GCA_017633935.1 Lachnospiraceae bacterium
AGATCATAAAGGGTGCTGTATGATAATTAAATTTTTATTGTTTTTACTGATATTTTCAGTCATAGTTGTGGTTCATGAGGGCGGCCACTGCATCATAGGAAAAGTCAACGGGATCGGAGTGAAGAATTTTACAATAGGCTTTGGTCCGGCACTTATAGCGTTTGAACGCGGAGGCACCAAATATTCGATAAACCTCCTGCCCTTTGGCGGAGCGTGCATATTTGAAGGAGACGACGGAGATGAGAGTTCTCCGGCATCCTTCAGGAATGCTAATGTTTATGCAAGGATAGCGACGGTATTTGCGGGTCCGCTTATGAATTTTGTGCTTGCCTTTGTTTTGTCAGTATTTGTGATAGGAAGCATAGGCTATGATCCTGCGACCCTCGCTTCGGTGATCGAAGGGTATCCTGCTGAGGAAGCCGGACTTATGGCGGGTGATGAGATAGTAAAGATCAATAATAAACGTGTGGATATTTACAGGGATATCACACTCTGGACACTGTTTAACGGGGGTGAGGCGGCAAGGGTAACATACCGCAGGAACGGAAAGCTTTATACTACCATGCTCACGCCGAGATACAGTGAAGAGGACGAAAGGTATCTTTTCGGCTTCAGGGGACCTGAGGAATATATAAAGGCGAATTCCTTTGAGGTCATAAAGTATAGTGCCGTGGAGGTAAGATACTGGCTTGAGGCATCCGTAAAAAGCGTCTTTATGCTTATTAAGGGGCAGTTTACGGTAAAGGATCTTTCGGGACCCGTGGGTGTGGCCCAGGTGGTCGGTGATGTGTATGATGCATCAAAGGGGAGCGGGGTTTTTTATGTGCTGATAAATCTGCTCAGCTTATCCACACTGCTTACGGCAAATCTCGGAGTGATGAATCTGCTGCCTTTTCCGGCACTTGACGGCGGCAGGCTGATATTTCTTTTCATAGAGGCTGTCACAAAAAAGAAGCCCTCCGCCAAGGTGGAAGGGATAATCAATCTTATCGGTATGTCTTTTCTTGTGGTACTCATGGTCTTTGTGATGTATAACGATATCTTGAAGGTGATACGGTAGGCAGCACACAGTTTTTTCACATCTTTACCATATTTCTTCCATATTTGACCGCTATAGTAGGGAACTGTAAATAATTAATTCGGTGGCATCGCTTAAAGAAAAACAACGCAGCAGGCGGAAATGTAGACGAGCGAAAATGTATAGACAATTGGGAAATGCTACACTAGGGAAGAAGGTGAGGCATATGGAAGAAAAGAGAAAAAACAGGCAGAGGATATTTTGCATCTGTTTTTCGGTATTGCTGGCAGGGTATACATTATATGCCCTGCTCGACACATTTGTTATTCCACACAGATATGTTTTTGCCGGTCAGGAGGGAAGTGTTTCGGCTGGGTCTCCTGCGACTCAAAGGAGCACAGAAGAGCTGACGGGTGATGAAAAAGAGACACGGCAAAAAAAATCCTTCAGACGGGGATCTGTTTCATTTAACGGCGAAAAAACCGGCGGTAAGCCGGGAGGAAAGCCGGGAGGTAAGACAGAGAAAAGGACGGATAACGATACCGGAGATGAAGGCGGTACAGATTCGGCCGTTGAAAACAGTACCGTGACAGAACAGTATAAAGACGGGAATGTGGAAATCAATATAATAAAATACAGGTATCTCGACTCAGATATATATGTGGCGGATGTGAAGGCTTCTTCACCGGATGTCCTTAAAACCGCATTTGCGGAAAATACTTACGGAAGAAATATAAAGGCGGCAACATCGGATATAGCGGAGGAAAATAATGCGGTCCTTGCCATTAACGGTGACTTTTACGGTTCGCGCGAAAGCGGATATGTGATCCGCAACGGAGTGCTTTACAGAGACAGGGGGAGCGAAGGTACACAGGCGCTTGCCATTATGGAGGACGGATCATTTAAGATATTTGATGAGGGTTCACTGACTGCAGAGGATCTTTTGGAGGAGGGGGCCGTACAGGTACTGTCATTCGGACCCGGTCTTATAAATGACGGTGAGATCACGGTGACTGAGGAACAGGAGGTCGGGAAAGCGATGGCAAGCAATCCGAGGACGGCTATAGGAATTCTGGATGATCTCCATTATGTGTTTGTTGTTTCGGATGGAAGAACGGATGAAAGCGAAGGGCTGTCTTTATATGAACTTGCCGGGTTTATGGAGGATATAGGCTGTAAGTGTGCTTATAATCTTGACGGAGGGGGATCGTCTACCATGTATTTTAACGGTGAGATAATAAATAATCCCACGACGACCGGCAGATCAGAGGGTGAAAGGAGTGTGAGCGATATTGTTTACATTGATCAAAAGAAGTGAGGAAAACGCAGATTGGGCTTATGCGGATAAACTATTTGAAAGATATTTCTTTATATCGTTATTTCTGATGCTGTTTGGGGCGGTGTATGAATGGTTCAGCCATGGGGTATATTCGTATTATATGCTTTATGCCTTCGGTTTTCCGCTCATAGGGGGAGCTCTCCCGTGTCTGTTATGCATCATGAATGGCAGGAAACTGCTGCCCGGTATGAGTAACTGCTTATGGGGAGCCGGGATAGCGGCGCTTACCGCAGGCTCGCTTTTTAAGGGCGTACTGGATATCTACGGGACAAGCAGTGATCTGGGGATACTTTACCCGATCGTCGGTATTGTCTGCTGTACGGGTGCAGTCATCCTGAAGCAGATAAAAAGGAGAGGATACCGGATTTAAGCTCCGGCACTGAAAAAGACCGGACCTTTTCAGGCTCCGGTCTTTATATCAGTTTTAATGCTTTATACGGAGATGCAAAATCCTTTCCGTATATGATCACATACCCTTGGGATTCGGGCCGTACTGGTTCTCGCCGGGCTCACTGTCCTTGCAATACCATACGATCAGAATGATCCATCCCACAAGGGGTATCAGACCGATCAGATAGAACCATCCGCTCTTTCCGATATCATGAAGTCTTCTGACAGCGACGGAAAGTGAACAAAGAGCGAGAAGCAGCGAAATGATGCCGGAAACGGTGGCACCGAGACCGGTCTGGTTTATTATAGCGGATACAACAATATCTACGATAAATACAAAAAGCTGAAACCACCAGTATTCACTCCTTCTTGCGCGGCCGTCGAAGGTCACGATCTTGCTGAAGCATGTTTTAATTGAATCTACAAAACTCATATTCTCCTCCTCAATTATTTGTATAATACTCAGTAACAACGGAACATTTCAGCTTTGTTTTCATATAAATCACTGCATCTTTAAATAATAATAATGACCGTATTTGTGAATAATACTTGAACAAACCTGTACACTATCTGAAATCAAACAACTCTTTTGGTGAAACATCCAATATTTCACAAAGTTTGAAAATTACATCAAAAGAAACACCTACTTTACCCAATTCTATAGCACTGACATGGCTTCTATCGATATTTGCTAATTCTGCCAATTGCAACTGGGTCAGCTTTTGTCTTTTTCTGTAATAGACTACATTCAGTCCAAATTTTTCATATAGTTTTGCATACTCTTTCTTCAAGTTATGTTCCTCTGTAACCTTCTTATATTTTAATGTTGGCAGGTACATTTATAAACCTTGTGTAAATCGCGTGACGCTATTGACACAAGTCATTAGAGGTAATATAATAAATCAAATTATATATCGAAAAGGGGGTACGAATGAAAGCAGGTGTCTTAATTGTTACCATAATTGGAGGAATAGTTTTGAGAATAGCTTATACAATAAACTTGGTATGGGGTGTTTTGACAATATTTAATTTTATGGGTTTCTCCATAGATTATGATTGGATGTCTATCATTGGTAAATATGTGAGATTTTATCCATTACTGTATGCAGTAGCTTTACTATTTATTTTTTCGGTGTTCATTATAGGAAAACAAGAAGAAAAAAGGATGTAGTTAGGATAAGGTCGGCAAGTATTGGTTACTGCGGGGGATGAAAATGGAGGATATCAATAATAAAAAAGATTATGAGGTCGAGGATCAATATGAATTTCAGGATTTGAGTGATGCCAGTTATAATTCTGAAGAAAAAGG
This sequence comes from Lachnospiraceae bacterium, assembly GCA_017633935.1. Taxonomy (GTDB): domain Bacteria; phylum Bacillota; class Clostridia; order Lachnospirales; family Lachnospiraceae; genus NK4A144. The sequence continues at coordinate 4,057 of JAGBOJ010000061.1, forward strand.
AAGAGGAACTGCAGTTGCAAGCATGGTTTTGGGGATAGTTTCTGTTGCACTTTTGACATCAGCGACCATAATAAGCCTAATTACCGGGATCATTGGGATAGTATGCTCATCAAAATCAAAAAAAACAGGATTCAGGGGTGGAATGCAAACAGCTGGGTTTGTATGTTCTGTTGTGGGTACTGCTTGTAGTGTCTTGATATATGTTTTATGCTTGGCTTTGATTGGAATTATAGGAACATTGGGTTTATTTACTGATTGAACATTAAGGAGGGAAAAATGGGAGTAGCTTCATTGGTTTTAGGTATTCTGGCACTTTTGATAGGATTGTTTTCGGCAGGGTCGTTAGGGTGG
>JAGBOJ010000062.1 GCA_017633935.1 Lachnospiraceae bacterium
AAACGGATATCCCGAAGTATATGCTTCTATCTCACGGGCTGCAACACCAATATCCATTCCGGATTCATGCTCATTTTCATACTCCTTTAACATGGTTTCTATATCCTTTGCCGAAAAGCTCATATCCGCTTCAAAGCTGTCGGCTATATTCCACGGACTATTGTACTGATGCTCCTCATCTGACCGGATCTTCAGCTTCAGATTCTTTACATCGTACACTCCCGCAAGGATCACGGACTGAAATGTTGCTTTCTCATCCTTTTCTAGGTACTTTTTCCTCAATAATCCCAGAAATTTGATAAACATATCAAAATTCCCGGCCTGATCAACCTCATCAATTATCAGGACAACAGGTTTTTTTGATATACGGCATATTTCAGTGATCAATCCGGAAGCCTTCCTTCCGGTGATCTTCTCATCCTCTGAGGCCTCCTTCAAAATATCGCTGCCTTCATTTAAAATCCCTTCATCATATAGCAAGCCAAAGAAATTCATATAAAACGGGGCTGCACTTTCAAAAATCTCATTTTCTATACCTTCGAAGCTGATAGAATAAACCAGATACTGATCCTCCAGTGCTTTTTTCAGCTGTGCCAAAAGTGTGGTCTTTCCATATTGTCTTCCCCGATTTATCGTAAAATATGTTCCGTCATCGACCATCTTCACGGCTGCATTAACCCTGTCGGATATATCCACCATATAATGTTTTTCAGGAATACATTTACCTGTAGTGTTGAATTTCTTCATTTTTCCCTTTTCCATAAGCTCCTTTTCTGTCCCCGTTTTCAAGCATATACTTACCTTCGCCCAATCATTTCCTTTGCCGTGGAAAACATAGTCCTGATATTTATCTGCTTTAAATCTATCGGCCTTATCCCGTTTAACATATAGAATAATGCACTCGCTGCCACATCTCTGTACGGATATCCCTCTTCCACCATCGCTATCAGCCTCTCATGCCCGGTAAGGTTAAGCTTTTTCCATTCATCTTTACTTAGCTTTTCCCTTAAAAACCGACATCTCTTTATAAATATCTTATTTCTCAGCTTATATATTTCTTTATCATATGACCTTGTCAGGCTGCCTTCTCTTTCAGTCAGTATATATATTACCTGATCTGCTGCAGTAATATCTTTTGCGTAAAATCCGATCTTTACTGAAAAGGAAACATCATTTGCCACAATAGTCTCATCAAATCTGATCTTTTCCCTCTCTGCCAAGCTTCTCTTAATAAGCTTGCACCAAGGGTTGATTATACCATATCTCAATTTTAGTGAGGCTTCTTCCGTACCTTCCCTGATATAACCCGAAACGGCATCATTATAAGCTTTATGCCTTAATGATTCTTCTCCCGTACTCATCTTAATGCTGTATGCTTTAAAGTATACTACATCCATGAGCCCATCACTGTACCGTGACAATATCTCATACACATCATCCACAAAATAATCATCTGCATCCGCAAAAAGAAGCCATTTACCCGTCGCATGCCTCATTCCGATATTTCTGCAGGTTCCGGCTCCCTTTTTCCCCCGATTATTTCTGTAAAACTTTACCCCCATATTTCCAAATTTATGCTTAACCTCGAGCAGCTTTTCGAGGTCTTTATCACTTCTGTCATCAACTACTATTACCTCCACATCCTCCTTGTCATAAGGAGTGGTAAGTAATAGCTTTTCCAAAAGCTCCGGTATATTATAATGCGGTATGATTATAGAAAAATTGATCGTATTCATATTTTTAAATTCCCGTATTTTCTGATCATGATCACTTCGTATATATTAAAAGCAATAAATAATTGCGTTTACTATACTTCTAATATATCCTCAACACCCTCATTACAATTCCTTTAAGATAATCTTTCGCATGACCGTATTTTTTCAATACTTTCACAGAATATCCGAGTGGTGCTTTCTTTGCTGCCTCTCTTACCATTGTTGCGGTAAACGCTTTATATGCCTCCGGGTGCTTTGCATATTCATCTTTATATTTATCCAGTATTCTCTCCCACCCCTGCATTCTGCGTTCAAAGCTGCCTGTTGTAATGGATGCATGACCCATATAGGCTATCGCTACAGGCTCTCTTACGGCTCTTACATCCCCGCGCATGGCAAGCCTTATCCACAGATCAAGATCCTGACAGGATTCAAATCCGGGATCGTATCCGCCGCATTCATTAACTGTGTCTGTCTTAAGGAGCGGACCTCCCGAAACGAAATTGGCAGACAATAAATCTTTTTCCACATCCCCTTCCGGATATTTGCGATGCGGATCTGCTTTTAAAGGTTTATCATCCAAAACTATCTCATTTGTACAGTACACCATCACCGTACCATCTCTTAAAGCAGCCATCTGCCTTTCAAGCTTTGTCGGCCTCCACTCATCATCATCATCAAGAGGTGAAATATATTTCCCCTTAGATGCTTTGATCCCGGCATTTCTTGAAGCGCAGGCGCCGCTCTGCACATCATTGGATATAAATTTCACTTCCGGATATGCCTTTAAGAGTTCTTCTATTCTTTCCCTGTACGGCGGATAATCGTTAACAACTATGATCTCTTTATTTTCGTATGTCTGATCACAGGCGCTTTTAAGTGCCCTTTCAAGAACAGACATATCTCTTTTACAGGTCGTGATCACGACAGTGACAAGCTCGTTTTTCTTTATCCCGTTACTTCCGTCAAGCAGGTACAGCAATCCGTCGGATTTTAAAGAATCAACCTTTCTTGCAAACCACTTGCCTGATGACTTTATTTTTTCATAATCTCTTTCATCCAGCGTAACCGGTACGCTGCTGTCACCGTCTCTTTCGGTCCAGTCGTTGTACCGCATGTTGTTCTTAACGATCTTATCTCTCCACTCGGGAGAATTCATAAATATCGTCTGAAAGAAAAACTCTTCCGGAATATAAGTAGTATAAAGATCCTTTATAAAGAGTCCGCCGTTTGAAAAAGCAGTCTTCACGGCATACTCAGCTGCTTTTTTCGGCATTGAGCTCCATATGTTGCCCTTATATATCCTCTTATATAAGCCCAGCTTTTCCCGATTCACCCCGAATATTTTCTGAAGCCGTACAGACCCCCTGTAGAGATATTCGATCATCCGCTTTCTCTGATCGAAGCTCTGGCAGATATTATACTGACGATATCTCTCTTCCGGCAAAGGTGCGATGCTTATATATATATTCCCATCCTCCTCCGCTCCCGAAAGATCCGCTATCGGATAATCCTGTCCGGAAATGATATGGATATATTTCACATCCTCATAAGCTAACGCTCTTTTCATCAGGGCTATTATGGCATAAAGATGCTTTATGCTTCCCCATGTTACCCTGTATTTGGAGAAAATCTCGATATTTCCCCGGGCGCTTAGCCTTTTTATGTCAAAATCCCTGACATATCTCTTATCTATATGTATAAAAATCCTGTATTTATCCCTGTCAAATTTTTCACATATCCTGCAGAGCATATCCGGATCTCTGTAGGCTGTGATGATGATCGCCTGCATTACTGTGCTCCTATCCTGTCCTTTCTTATGAATAAAACCTTATACACCCCGTGCAGTACATGTTTGAGCAGCTTATTGTTCCTGACAAATTCAAATACCGCAAAGAAAGGATAACCTGCCGGCATATATTTTCTTATGCACATTGCGGCTTCGGCGCTGTACTGTGCCTTATTTATCACCGAGACCCCGTCAAGAGGGTAATACACTATCGGAAATCCCAGACATTTCATCTTCATTTTTGTATCAAAAAGACCGCTCTTAAGCATCCAGTCCCTGTCGGCGCAGATCTTATAGGTGGTATCAAAATGCTCTCTTCTTAAAAGCTTTGTCGCCGTAAAAAGAGCCTGATGATTGATACAGTCGCCTGTCAGATAATAAATCCTTTTTGCACACAGCCTTCCGTAGCGGCGCAGCTCCGTCTTACCGTTTTTATGGATATAAACTATATCACCGTAAAGAGCCACCGCTTTGCTTTCCTTTGCGGCAAGCACCACCCTTGAAATACAGTAGTCCGAAACATAATAATCGCCTGCGTTCAGGAAATTCACATAATCTCCGGTGACAAGCCTCATCGCCTGATTCATCGCATCATATATCCCGTCATCTTTTGCAGACACAAACTTAATGAACGGATATTTCTCTGCGGCCGCCCTTACCATATCCATAGTGCCGTCGGTAGAAAGCCCGTCCTTTATTATATATTCGATATTTTCATAATCCTGTCCGGCAACGGATTCAATCGTCTTTAAGAGACCCTTTTCCCCGTTCTTTACCACCGTCACTATCGATATTTTGAGCTTCGGATTTTTCAAAGTTTATCCTCCTCTCCTCCACTACAAGCGGTCTGTGCATTATACGTGTATTTATATTAAGCACGTATTCCCCCAGGAAACCTATAAAGAAAAGCTGTATTGCCCCAAGCAAAAACACACCTATTATCATCGGGGCGTAGCCTGCCTGAAAGCTGTCCCAATGCGTAAGCTTCAAAATAAGGAATACGAGCGCGACGATGAAGCTTATGAGTCCTATTATAAATCCGGCTATTGTCGCAAGTCTCAAACCCACCTTGGTATAGGATGTGATGGAAAGCATTGCCGCATCATAGAGTGAATAGAAATTATTGTGAGTCTTTCCGGCTCGCCTTTCATTCTGGGTGTAGGGTATGTCCTTACGTTTGAAATTATATTCAGCAACGATACCTCTTAAAAAAGGGATGGGATCGTCAAGCTGACTTATAAGATTTATGAATGACCTGTCATAAAGACCCGTACCTGTAAAATGCTCTATCATTTTTACAGACGACATATTTTTTATCATATGGTAATAACAGCTTCTTAAGAAATATATTATCCCGTTTTCTTTGCTGTTTGTCTTTATGGCGCTGACTATTTTATAACCCTTCTCCCACTCCGCCACAAACCTCGGTATAAGTTCGGGAGGGTCCTGAAAATCACAGCACATGGAGATCGTACAGTCACCTGTGGTCTGACACATACCGTAAAAAGGAGAATTGAACTGTCCGAAATTCGTCACATTAAATATCGCCTTGATTTTTTTATTATTGGCGCAGATCTCCTCTATCTTCTCACGGGTCCCGTCATCCGAACAGTTGTCTATAAATACGAGCTCGTAATCATACCGGGCAAGCTCCTTTTCCATAATGCTTACCACGGCCTCACTTATAGGCCCGACATTTTCCACTTCATTGTAACAGGGAATAAGTATACTTATCTTTTTCATCACAC
>JAGBOJ010000063.1 GCA_017633935.1 Lachnospiraceae bacterium
AGGTTTATGCTGTACTTAAAGCAGATAAGCACTCCGAGATTTATAAGGATCACGGCGATAAAATGTGTCTTTTTCGGCACCTGCATAAGATAAAAGGTACTTACCACCGAGATTATGATAAATACTATATAAACCGGATCAGAACAAAAATAGAAAAAAAGACTCGCCGCAAGGAGTAGCTTCCATTGATGCTTTTCTCCCACCCGGTAATAACCGGACAGGAGAACAATAAAGAAAACTGCAAATCCCGGCGAGAGCAGATTCATTTTTCATCCTCCGAAAGGGCGTATTTCTGCTCTACCATATGCTTTTCGTCATAACACTTAAATACGTTTTCAACATCCTTTTCATCCATTTTGGGCGTAAAGAGGCTTACGACCGGAACTATAACGAGTCCCGCTATCATAGCCGCAGCTCCTGCGTTTATGGGGCTTTGAATGAATTTTGTGGCAGGGAACATATTTAATACGGTGATAAGCACACCCGATATAAAGCTTGCCCATACAGCTCCCCTTGTGACCTTTTTCCAGTAAAGCCCGTAAAGGAACGGCGCAAGAAAGGCACCTGCAAGAGCACCCCACGAGATACCCATAAGCTGTGCGATAAATGTCGGAGGCTTGATAGCCATCGCAACGGATACAACGATGAATACCACAAGGAATATCCTCATCACCACCACCTGTTTTTTCTCATCCATTTCCTTTACTATGTTTTTCTTTATAAGGTCGAGCGTAAGCGTCGAGCTTGAAGTAAGTACAAGAGATGCAAGGGTCGACATCGATGCCGAAAGCACCAACATTATCACTATTCCTATAAGCATATCCGGAAGTGTCGAAAGCATTGAGGGAATGATCGCATCATATGCCACGGAGCCGTCTGCCTTATAGATCGCCGGTGTATCAAAGAGCCTTCCGAAGCCTCCCAGAAAATAGCATCCGCCCGCAACTATAACGGCAAATACCGTTGATATCACTGTACCGGTCTGTACCGCCTTTTCATCCCTTATGGCATAAAACTTCTGGACCATCTGGGGCAGTCCCCATGTTCCGAGCGAGGTAAGGATCACGACTCCCAAAAGATTAACGGGGTCCGGTCCGAAAAACGCGGTGAATGCCCCCTGCTGTCCCTGCGTCACGGGGATATCGGAAGGTATCTCGGCCAGCTTTATAACCGCATTATAAAAGCCTCCCTGACCGTTTAATATCGACACTATGACCGCACATATACCGATCACCATTATTATGCCCTGTATAAAATCATTTATCGCAGTAGCCATATATCCGCCGAGTATGACATATACGCAGGTGAGTGCCGCCATTACTATAAGGCATACCGTGTACGGTACATTAAATGCCATCTCAAAGAGCCTTGAAAGACCGTTATATACCGAGGATGTATACGGTATTAAAAAGACAAAGGATATGATCGCCGCGGCTATCCTCATTGACGGACTCTTATATCTCTTTCCGAAATAGTCGGGCATTGTCTTTGCCTCCAGATATTTCGTCATTATCCTTGTGCGCCTGCCCAATACGACCCATGCCATTAACGAGCCTATAAATGCGTTTCCGATACCGATCCATGTTGCCGCCATTCCGTACTTATACCCAAACTGTCCGGCATAGCCCACAAACACAACGGCGGAAAAGTATGACGTGCCGTAGGCAAACGCTGTCAGCCACGGTCCGACCTTTCTTCCGCCCAGCACAAAATCATTTACGCTTTTTGCCGATTTTCGTGAATAAAGCCCCACTCCTGTCATTACAGCAAAAAACAGAACCAGCATGATAACCTTGATAACCATAATAAGTCTCCTTTTTTATCTTTTACTCCCTTTTGTGTTAAAAACCACTTAGCAACTATACCAAATGCTCCACGGATGGTCAACTAAAAAACTACGGCATTGAAATGGTCAATGCCCGAGATTATAATAAAGTCGTTATGAGGGCACCATCACTCATACGCAAAAAAAGAATTTACGAGGAGAACTCATTATGATCACATCCGATTGTCACATGCATACAACATTTTCCACTGACGGGATCTCGGATATGGAAAGCATGATACTTTCAGCCGTAAAAAAGGGGCTTAAAATTATCTGCTTTACAGAGCATAATGACCACGGGGCGGGCTTTGAAGGACCCGGCAATTACGTGGTGGACACAAAAAAATATCACGAAAGCTGCATAGAGCTTTCCGAAAAGTATTCGGATAAGATAAAGGTATTATTCGGCGTTGAGATCGGCCTTATGGAAAAGGAAAAGGAGTATTTTGACGAATACGTAAACAGCTATCCCTTTGACTTTGTAATCGGCTCGTCGCATACGGCGGGGCTTTTGGATCCGTATTATCCGGAATACTATACCCATTTTTCAACCACCGAAGAGGCATACCGCTATTATTTTGAGTCAGAGCTTATAAGAGCCGGGAAATTTACCTGCTATGATTCCTACGGGCATCTCGACTATGCGCTGCGCTACGGCCCCGGCGGAAATTCGGGATTTACCTATGAAAAATATGCGGATCTTTTAGACCCTCTCTTAAAAGAGATCATCTCCCACGGTAAGGTGATAGAGGTAAATTCCTCAGGTATAAGAAAAGGCATGAACGGCCCGAATCCTGCCGCCTCCATAATAAAACGCTATAAAGAGCTCGGCGGCCTCCCTCTTACCGTAGGCTCCGATGCCCACGAGATAAAAGATGTAGCCGCCGATTTTAATACCGTACGCGATATCCTTATTGATGCAGGATACACTTCATATTCCGTTTTTGAAAAGAGGGTCAGAAGGGAGATAAGCCTTTGAGCCTATATCAGATCCTGTGCTCCCTTATATCCTTATGAAGCCTGCTTACAAAGTCTTCCAGCTGACAGGCCTCGGTCTTATCGGTGGCACGGTCACGCACTGAGATATTCCTTTCGGTACTCTCCTTTTCACCGATGATGATCATATAGGGAACCTTGTCCTCCTGCCTTGCGCTCCTTATCTTATAGCCGATCTTTTCGTTGCGGTCATCAAGCTCTGCCCTGATGCCTTCATCTTTAAGCTTATTATAGACCTCTTCGGCATAATCCATGCTCTTTTCGGATACCGGAAGCACCATGACCTGAACGGGTGCAAGCCACAAAGGAAATACTCCCTTGGTCTCTTCTATAAGATATGCCATAAACCTGTCAAGGCTTCCCAAAATGGCCCTGTGTATAACAACGGGTGTCTTTTCCTGTCCGTCCCTGTCAATATATTTAAGCTTGAATTTTGCAGGCAGGCAGAAGTCGAGCTGGCAGGTGGAAAGCGTATATTCCGCACCTATTGCGGGCTTTACGTTTACATCAAGCTTCGGTCCGTAGAATGCTGCCTCGCCGATCTCCTCGGTAAAGTCTATCTTAAGCTCCTTAAGCACCTCCCTTAAAGCGTTTTCGGCCTTCTCCCACATCTCGTCATCCTGATAGTATTTCACCTTATCCTCGGGGTCCCTTAAGGATAATACACAGCGGTAATCGGTGATGTTAAAATCACGGTATACATCAAATATAAGGTCCGCCACCTGTGATACCTCATCCTTTATCTGCTCGGGAGTGACAAAAAGATGGGCATCGTTCTGGCAGAAATGTCTTCCTCTTTCTATTCCCTTTAATGAACCGCTGGGCTCATATCTGAAATCATGCGCGATCTCACCTATACGGATCGGAAGATCCCTGTAGGAATGAAGATCGTTTGCATATATCATCATATGGTGCGGGCAGTTCATGGGACGGAGCACAAATCTTTCCTCCTCAAGCTCCATTACCGGGAACATATTTTCCCTGTAATGCTCCCAGTGTCCGCTTGTTTCGTAAAGACCTACCGTACCGACACAGGGAGTCATCACATGCATATAGCCCAGTGCCCTCTCTTTTTCCTTTATATAATCCTCAAGCTGCTGCCAGATGGTGTAGCCCTTCGGAAGAAACATGGGAAGTCCTTTTCCGATAAGGTCATCGGTCATGAAAAGCTTCATCTGCTTTCCTATCTTCCTGTGGTCCCTCTCCTTTGCCTCCTCGACCTGCTTTTCATATTCCGCAAGCTCTTCCTTTGAAAAGAAGGCGACTCCGCTTATCCTTGTAAGCATCTTGTTATTTTTGTTGTTTCTCCAGTATGCTCCCGAAACCCCGACAAGCTTGAAGGCCTTAAGCGCCTTTGTATATGTGATATGCGGTCCCGTACACATATCTATGTAATCACCCTGCTCATAAAAGGTGATGACCGCATCTTCGGGCAGATCTCCTATATGCTCCGCCTTATATTCCTCGCCCCTGTCCTTCATAAGCTTAACCGCCTCCTGCCTCGGCAGGGAATAAGCCTTGAACTGGTGATTTTCCTTGACGATCTTTTTCATCTCGGCTTCTATTGCCGGCAGATCATCCTCGCTTAAGGCAACGTCACCAAGGTCTATATCATACCTGAATCCGGTCTCCGTCGCAGGTCCGAAGGCAAAATGCGCCTGAGGATAAAGCCTCTTTACAGCCTGTGCCATGATATGGGCCGAGGAATGTCTTAATACCTCCTGTTCCATTTCTTTCGGACATTCGTCCACTCTTCCGTCGTTAAATAAGATTTTCATTTCGTTTCGCCTCGCATATACTCATTTTTTTTGATTATATCAAACACTGTTTCTTTAAGGAAGCGTTAATAAATAACCTTAACCGGCCTGTTCCTTAACAAACAGCGTTGCGTTCTTTGCCCTCTAAAAATGCGGTAAAGTTTTTATATACTTCATCCGCAAGCCTCTTCCTTGCCTCTGTGCTCGCCCACGAAAGATGAGGTGTGATGATAAGCTTGTTACTGTCCTTTATGCTGCTTAAGGGGCTGTCCTTTTCAAGCGGCTCTTTATCAAGGACATCAAGACCCGCGGCTGCTATCTCACCGCCTGTAAGCGCATCGTAAAGAGCCTTTGTATCTATGACAGGTCCCCTTGCCACATTTATGAGCACTGCCGTATTCTTCATTTTCTTAAGAGCAGCCTCATCAATGTAATTTCTTGACAGATCACTTAAGGGACAATGCAGGGAAAGAACATCGCTCCTTTCTAAAAGCTCATCCTTACCCACATTTTCATAGCCGTAGGGATTTTTATTTCCCGTAAGGGAATGGGTTATGACCGTACATCCGAATGCCTCGGCTATCTTTGCAACCTTTGAACCGATATTTCCCATGCCGACAATACCCCATGTTTTTCCGTCAAGCTCACAGAAAGCCTCGTCAAAATTCGAGAAGCGGTCCTGTGACGCGTACTCTCCGGATTTTACGTATTTATCGTAATGAAAAAGCTTCTGCAAAAGAGGGAGCGCCAGCGTAAAGGTATGCTGTGCGACCATCGCGGTCGAATAATCCTTTACATTTGAAACCCTGATGCCTTTTTCCCTGCAATAACCTATGTCTATATTATCAAAGCCCGTGGCAAGCTCTCCTATAAACCTGACATTTTTTGCACCGGAAAGATTTTCTGCGTTTAACGGGGCTTTATTTGCGATAACGGCATCCGCGTCTTTAATCCTTTCCTTAACCTCCTCGTTTGTAACGGTATTTGCGTAATACTCGACATCTCCGTGTTTTTCATACACATCCATAGGGATATCAAGCCCTATGCTGTTCCTTTCAAGAATAACTATCTTCATATTTATACTCCTTTCAATAATGTTTCCTGTCTTATTATCACACCTCCGCAGAAGATATCATCCCCGTCATAAAACACCGCCGCCTGTCCCGGAGTGACGGCCCGGACCTTTCTTTCAAATACAGCCTTAAGCTCGTCCTTTCCGGTGCGCTTTACCCTGCACCATTCTCCCTCATGCCTGTATCGTATCTTGCCGAAAAGCCTCAGCTCTTCGCCTTCTTTTATGTCCTCACCTGCCATAAAATTGATATTCCCGCAGACAAGCTCCGATGAATAAACGTCCTCATCCTCACCGATGACCACCTCATCCGTTTCGGGTCTTATCTCAGTAACAAATACGTGTCTGCCCATGGCAAGCCCGAGTCCCCTTCTCTGTCCTATCGTATAATTCGTGATACCCTTGTGCCTTCCGAGCACCCTGCCGTCTTTGGTGACAAAATTTCCCGGGGCAGGCACATTTACACCCTTCTGCCTGCTGATAAAGCCGCCGTAATCATTATCATCTATAAAGCAGATTTCCTGACTGTCGGGCTTATCGGAGACCGGAAGCCCGGCCTTTTTTGCTATGCTCCGTATCCTGCTTTTTTCATACTCACCCACAGGCATCAGGGTGTGCTCAAGCTGAAACTGTGTCAGATTGTATAGTGCATAGGTCTGATCCTTTGCAGCCGTCACAGACCGTGATATGGCATATCTTCCGTTTTCAAGCCTTTTTACCCTTGCGTAATGCCCTGTTGCGATATAATCGGCTTTGTTTTCAAGCGCCCATTCAAGCAGCGACTCCCATTTGACGTAGCGGTTGCAGGCAATGCACGGATTCGGTGTACGTCCGTTAATATATTCATTTACAAAATAATCTATGACTCTTTCCTTAAATATATTCCTGAAATTCAGTATCTTATGCTCTATGCCTAAGATATCGCATACATTTTTTGCATCCTCGACCGCGCTTATCGAACAGCATCCGTCAAGCCGTGACAGTTCAAAAAGAGAATCGTTTACCCATATCTGCATGGTCGCGCCGATCACATTATATCCCTGTTCTTTTAACAGATATGCCGCAACGGAGGAATCGACGCCTCCCGACATTCCGACCACAACGGTCTTATTTTCCATAAAAACACCTTTGCCGGCAGACTGCCGGACATCCCCGTAAAACCACAGGAATTTATTTTACCACAAACCCGACCGTGTAGGAAGTTTTAAAATTCGTTGATTACTTATAAAAAATACCCTATATTTATAATAAACCGTAAATGTATCAATGGGCTGCTCATAAATATCTTTTAACATCATACGCAGGCTGTAAAGTGATTTATGAACGGTTCCCAAGAGGAATATGCTATGAACATCTTATTTTTTGAATGTAATATGGGCGCTGCCGGAGATATGCTTACTGCCGCGCTTTATGAGCTGCTTGATGAGGATAAAAAGGCTGAATTTATAAAAAGGGTCAATTCCTTTAATATTCCGGGATGCAGGATCAGTGCCGAAAAAAGCGTTAAATGCGGCATTACCGGAACACATATGAAGGTTATGATCGACGGACATGAGGAGGAGCATTATCACGATCATTTACATGGGCATGATCACGACCACACCCATGAACATGAGCACGAACATGAACACGATCACGGACACCATCACCACAGCTCAATGCAGGATATCTGTGCGCTGATCGACAGCCTTGACATTCCCAAAAAAGCTGCAGAAGACGCAAAATCCGTATATAAGCTTATCGCGGAGGCAGAAAGTACCGCTCATGACAGACCTGTAAGCGACATACATTTCCATGAGGTCGGAACAAAGGATGCCGTCATAGATGTGGTCTCGGTATGCCTGCTGATAGATATGCTAAGACCCGATAAGATACTCTCCTCTCCCGTTCACGTCGGAAGCGGCACCGTCCGGTGCATGCACGGAATCCTCCCCGTACCGGCTCCGGCAACCGCACATATATTAAAAGACGTCCCCATATACGGCGGAAAAATAAACGGTGAGCTTACCACTCCCACCGGTGCCGCACTTTTAAAGCATTTTGTATCCTCCTTCGGAGATATGCCTGTAATGTCCGTAAAAAAGACGGGCTACGGCATGGGAACAAAGGATTTTGAAAATGCGAATTGTGTTCGCGCCTTTATGGGTTATGCGGAAGATACGGGATCCGACGCTTCCAGTGCCGACGAACTTGTAGCCGTGCTCTCCTTTAATGTGGACGATATGACGGGTGAGGCAGTAGGCTTTGCTTACGACAGATTCTTTGAAGCCGGAGCCTATGAAGCGTTTTCGATCCCGGTAAATATGAAAAAATCACGTCCGGGACTTATGATAGAGGTGATCTGCGATCTCAGGGATGTGAAAAAAATGGTTGAAGTGATCTTTAAGCATACTACCACGATCGGCATAAGGCGCTTTGATTACAGCCGCTACACCCTTGAAAGAAGCATCACGGATTACGATACTCCTAAAGGTGTCATAAGACGCAAGGAGGTCAGCGGATACGGTATTTCGCGCTTTAAATACGAATATGAGGATCTTTCCGCATTAGCCACGAAAATGGGGATCAGCCTTAAAGAAGCTGCCGAATATGCAGACAGGTCGGGCAGTGTTAAATAAGGAGCTTCAGCTTCTGCGGATATACCGAAAGGCGCACATCATCTGTTTTAAATGCCACTTCACCGTCGGTATGCAGCCAGACCGGAGTTTTTGTCCTTATTCTGACACTCTTTGCCCGTTTGATATTGATACCCTTAAAATAAATATGTTTTCCGAAATAGGCTAACGGGAACAGAAGGAAGAACTTAAGGGCACTGATCCCGTCCGCTATGCAGAATTCCAGAGTACCGTCCTCATCTGAGGCTTTAGGGCAGAACATAAAACCTCCGCCCTCAAAGGCGGTATTCATCCCGACTGCAAAAAGACACCTTCTGTAAGTGAGCCTTTCATTTCCGTCAAACTCTATCTGACAGAAAAACGTTTTATTCTTAAGGATGGTCTTAACAGCCACAAAAATATAAACCAGCTTTCCGAGTCCTATCTTATTTAACCGCTTCTTAAGACCTATGCTGTTGGCTTCATGACATATCCGCGCATCAAACCCGATACCCGAGCTTATATTAAAAAGGCTCCTGTTTTCACCCGATTCCATAAGTCCGATATCCACGCTGCGCACGGTTTCCCTTTTAACGATCCTTTGCACCAGCTCATCCCTGTCTCTTGTCTTAAGGATCGCCTTTGCAAGATCGTTTCCGCTTCCGGCAGGAATGAAGCCGAGCCTTGTATGCTCAAAATCGCAGATGGAATTAACCGCCTCATTCATCGAACCGTCACCGCCAATAATGACGATATCCGTAAATTCCCTTTCAGACAGTCTGCCGGTATCAAAAGAGGTCAGTTCATTTATTATACGTCCGATATCACCGGGCTTTTCGGAAATATGGAGCTTATAATCGCACCCGTACTTATCAAAGAGCGGTCTGATACGGCTCCATGCCTTTGCCCCCTTCCCCGAAGCCGTTTCCGGATTGATAACGATATGCAGCATATAAGCTCTCCTCCCTTTGAACTGATGATCTTAAAAAAAATCTCAGGTGTTTAACATCTTAATATCTTCACGATCGATTCAATCTAAAAAAATCTCAGGTATATAACAGGTCATTTACGACGCATGGTCTTTTAAGGAGGAAATGACCTGTTATATACCGTCTCTTTGAATAAAATAATATGATTATACAAGCTCAGCCAGCTCATACATCAGCTTTTCGGACGCATTCCATCCCAGACACGGGTCCGTGATCGACTGCCCGTAGGTCATATGATCACTGATCTTCTGGTTTCCCGGTTCAATATAGCTTTCGATCATCAGTCCCTTAACAAGTGACCTGATATCCTTATTATGATTTCTCGAATGGATGACCTCTTTGGCTATCCTTATCTGCTCATTATATTTCTTGCCCGAATTTGAATGATTCGTATCCACGATACAGGCAGGATTTTTAAGATTTCTTTCGTAGTATTTCTGAAAAAGGAGCTCAAGGTCCTCATAGTGATAATTTGGAATGGGATTTCCGTGCTTATTTACCGATCCCCTTAATATGGCGTGTGCCAGAGGATTACCGGATGTTTTTACTTCATAGCCCCTGTAGGTAAAGGTATGGGGGTCCTGGGCAGCTACTATGGAATTCAGCATAACACTCAGATCTCCCGAGGTCGGATTCTTCATTCCCGATGCCACATCAAAGCCCGAAACCACTATCCTGTGCTGCTGATCCTCTACAGACCTTGCCCCGATAGCCACATAGGATAAGATATCCTCAACATACCCCCAGTTATCCGGATAAAGCATTTCATCCGCTGCGGTAAGCCCCGACTCCTTTATTGCTCTTATGTGCATCTTGCGCATCGCCATTATGCCCTTATAAAAATCGGGTTTCCCTTCCGGATCGGGCTGATGTACTATCCCCTTATAGCCCTCTCCCGTAGTCCTCGGCTTATTTGTGTATATCCTCGGAACTATAAGTATCTTTTCCTTAATCTTTTCCTGAACCCTTCTCAATCGGTTTACATAATCACAGACCGCATCCTCGTTGTCGGCTGAACACGGACCGATAATAAGTAGAAATCTCTTATCCTTCCCTGTCATAATGTCCGTGATCTGCCTGTCACGGTCATGCTTTACCTTAACACACTCCTCCGGCATAGGGAATTCCTCCCTTATCTCTGCCGGAGTAGGCAGTTTTTTCATAAACTCCATACTCATTTTTTCATACTCCTCCTCTAAAGTGACATCTAAGAAACATGATTTATCAGGCTTGCCTGATAGCCGGCTCCGAAGCCGTTATCGATATTAACGACTGATACCCCGCTTGCACAGGAGTTGAGCATCGAAAGCAGCGCGGAGAGCCCGTTAAAGGATGCTCCGTAGCCCACACTCGTGGGAACAGCGATCACCGGTGCCTCACATAAGCCGCCGACCACACTGGCAAGTGCCCCTTCCATACCTGCCACAGCGATGACAACCTTTGCGGACATTATATCATCGAGCCTTGCGAATAACCGGTGTATCCCTGCAACTCCGGCATCATAGATCCTTATTACCTCATTTCCGAGAAACCTTGCCGTAAGAAACGCTTCCTCAGCCACCCTCATATCACTCGTACCGGCTGAGACTACAGCGATCCTTCCGATACCGTCAATTTCCCGGCATTTTCCTGCGATGGCTATCCCGGCCTCCGGAAAATATTCAACAGGGATCTCTTTTTTGATATCCGCGGCTTTATCATCAGACAGCCGCGTGATAAGGACATTTTCCTGTCCTGACTCCTTCATTGCCTTAATGATATTTACGATCTGAGCGGAGGTTTTTCCGGCTCCGTAGATCACCTCTCCGGCTCCCTGCAAAATCCCTCTGTGCATATCCGGCTTTGCAAAACCGAGATCGGTAAACGGTTCTTTTTTCAACAAAAGCAGGGCATCGTCCACAGTGACTCTGCCCTGCCTTACATCTTCAAGCAGCTTTTTCGTATCGTTCATTTATATTTTCCTTACGAACAATCTTTCCTTTATGACCCCGTCCGGATCTTTGATAAGCAGATATACGATCCATATTATAAGTGCCAATGCAACAACCGAAAGCCCAAGAAAGAAATCATTCAGCATATCGGCTGCAGCAGGTGCAAAATAGTCTGCGCCAAGCTCGGCATATTCAAAAAGAGCATCCACAAACCACATCAAAGAAGCTCCCCAGAAAAGCCAGCACAGCATACCGCATTTTAACTCCCTGGCTCTTTTGTTTGAATACCAGATAAGAGTCGAAAAAACCGCAGCAAAAACCGAAACGAGCAGTGTCATCTCCTGTTTTCCTCCTTTACGGGCTTTAATTTCTTTAATGCCGCATCCTGCATGGCATTTGTTACGGCTACCATACCGCCCCATACAAGCGTGATGACACCTGCCATCGCCACCCCGACGGTTCCCATTTCATGAAGCATCTGTGACATCTGAGCTGGATCGTTCATAGCGGAAAGAAAAGGGAAAAACGGAACGACCTCTCCGTGCCAGACATGCTCAAAGGCAAGAAGAGCCGCACCTCCGAAAAGCATTTTATTAAGCCATGAAAGCTTTACCGAAAACGGTATCCTTTCAACTATCTCACCGTGCTCACTCTTTAACGCCTCTGTCTCCTTATTCTTAACTGATTTTGAAACAACAGTAGTAACGATACCCTCGGCAGCGGGAACTATAAAACAAGCCATGACAAACCTCCTTAGTGTAAATACACCTCTCTTAAATTGCTCTTAACCTCTTCATTATCATACAAACAGCCCCAAAAGGCAAGTAAAATAATCATATAAATACTTCGCAGTCTTCCTCAACCTTCTTGCAGTTGTCACGGACATTTTTCATGACTTCATCAACATCCGCGCCGTCCTCAAATTCGACCTTCATCTTAAGTGTCATAAAGCTTACGGTCGCATCCTTTACACCTGCGGTATTTTTGGCTGCATTTTCCATTTTCTCCGCACAATTTGCGCAATCCACATCGATCTTATAGCTTTTTTTCATTTCCTGCATCCTCCTGAAAATAAAAATCCATCAGACTCCTGTTTTTTAGGAACTTTTAAAAACAACCCGCTCAACTGACCTTTTCGGATAAATCCGTACTGCCTCTAAACATCTGAATATATGAGCAAGTAATCATATTTACATTATACTTACATTTCGTATGATGTCAACACGAAAGATGACAAGTCCGTTATGCAGCCCGGTATGTGCCGTTTTTTTGACCCGCACACTCCCGTAGAAAAGTTTGCGCAGCCTTGAGATGCTGTTTATGAACAGTTCCTTACAACCGTGCTCCTTCTGAATTTTTTGGCTTCGTAAAGCTTTTCATCGAGCTTTTCTATGATCCCTGAAAATTCCGCATTTTCACAGCATGAAAGCTCCACTCCGCCTACTGACATTTCCACAAAATAAGGCTTGCCCGAGATTTCGTTGTAGGCATTTGCTTTTTCCTTAAGGCTTTTTTCTATGCTTATTATACGCTCCTGCTTATTGTCATTTTCCCTTACCGACATTATGGCAAGAAATTCATCTCCGCCGTACCTTCCCACATAACCGCGGTTTCCGATGGTTTCATTTAATATGGAGCCAGTAACCTTTATCGCGTTATCACCCTCGGCATGCCCGAAGGTATCGTTTATCTCCTTTAAGTGATCAAGGTCTGCCATTATCGCTATCATATGCTCGCTTCTGTGGCTGTTTAAGCTCTCCACTGCCTTGTCGTAGATGCCTCTCCTGTTTAGGACTCCTGTAAGCGCATCCGTTGACGCATTTGCGTTAAGCAGCTTATTCTGCTCCTGAAGCTGCTTCTGATAGCGATTCTTTTCAAGCGAGATCTCAAGGAAGTGTAGCGCCGTCCCGAGCTGTACGGATATCATATAAAATTCCGTGATCTGCTTGGAATCTATGGCACACTCCAGCACGCCGTAATTACGCTTGCCGTCAAAAAGAAGGAAATTAAAATATGATGAATGCTCATCCGAAGCGAAAAAATCCGCCATCCATTCGCTGTTTTCCCTTGAAAATTCAATGGGAACCTCGAGTACATTTATCTCGTCCCTCTCCTGGAATGAATGCAGGCACAGCACATCAGGCTTTCTCCATTCATCCTGACTGTTTATCGTTATGGCATTCGGCAGCAGATATATCTTTGAGGAGACCGCTCCGTGGGATAAAAGTATCTGCTCTGCTCTTTCAAAAAACCTCATTCTGTCATCCGCATAGGCAATAAGATCCTTTATCACATACGGTCCTACCAAAGATCGGTGATAATTCTGCTTTAACGTGTTGTACTGATCGATAAGATCGAGACTTTCCGGACTGTGCTCTATGATCTTCGTTGCCGGACACCCGCAGGACTGCCTGCATATAAATTCAGCCGGCACCGTTGTATCACTTGCGGGGTCTCCGTTGATAAAATTCATTGCCTGCTTTAATGCGGCCGCCCCCATCTTCAGACCGTTCTGCCTTACCGTGGTCAGAGGAGGATCCTGGTATTCTGCTGCGGCAATATCGTCAAAGCCGGTAACGGCAAGATTTTCACCGATCTTGTATCCCTTCTTTTCACCCACTCTGTATATTGAAACCGTCATTTCGTCATTTGCCGAAACAATGGCCTGAGCGTCGGGATGTCTGTCAAGCAGGTCTTCTACGATATCATCGACATACTCCGTATAATCACCGTTTGCTATCATATCCCCGGTGACTTCAAGCCCGCAGTCCTCCATGCATTTTCTGTATGCCGAAAGCCTTTCCCTTGCATCTGTGTTGTTCTTATGAGGTCCGCTGATATAGAGGATCTTCTTTAACCCGTGTTTTTTTATAAGATGCTCCACACAGCTATAAATACCTCCGAAATTATCGGTCCTTACGCTCACACCCTTGTCCGGATCGACCGAATCCGAAATGATGACGCAGGGTATACCGTTAAGATTCTTATAAAAGTATTCCTTCGGTATGGGATGAAATGTGGTGATCGTGCCATAGGCAATGATCACGACATCGAGATGCGAAAAAAACGCATAATCGTAGATCGTGCTGTACTGATAATTAATATCTTCTATACCGCCCGTCCCGCCTGCCATAAACTGCGTGTATTCAAGCCCTAAATAAAAATGCAGATCCACGTCATACTGTCCGGCTTCGTCATATATTGAATTGATAAGCTGTCTGGGATAATACGTATGCGTATTTCCCGCAAAAATTCCGATCTTCTTTCTTTTACCCATAATTATGTCTGCCCGTAACGCTTTTATGTATCAGGATATCAGTCCTTTTTACCGAAGATACGCAGCAGTCTTATAAATATATTAATGAGATCAAGATAAATGTCCGCGGCTGACCCTATGGCATTTAAGAGGTTTTTGGGATACATCTGCGCCCTCGCCCAGTCAAAGCCGATAAAGCCGGCAAAGATCACGATCACGGCATAATCCATAAGACCCACATAGCGGGGAAATATAAACGAAATTATCACATCTGCTATTATCGAAGCAATAAGCGATATGAAAAGAGCTTTACCTATACCCATAAAAAAACCGGGATTCAGGGTGCTTAAGGTTATCATTATCGCAAGCAGTATCGCTGTCCCGATAAAGGCGTAGGTGACGGTGCTGTCCGTATACTGCTGTATGAGCATCGTAAGCAGGAGTCCTGTTGAAAATGAAAGCACCATAAAACCCGCAAAAGCCACTGCCACACTCTTCGTCCTTGCAAGTATCAGGGATGAAAGAATGGAAAGAAGCATATAGCCTCCGATCAGTATCAGGGGATGGAGGGACAGCACATAATTTTTGAGCACCTGCGACGTTACGGCATTTATTATTATGCCTATCAGAAGCATTCCCCCGATCGTCAGGTTATAGGATCTGTCACTCAACTGTATTCCTTCGAGATTATTAAGCCTCTGTTCTCTTCTTTCGGCACTGTCAAACATAGTAAGCCTCCTTAATATGATTATTTACTTTTAAATCATTTTCTTATATTATATACATATTCAAACAATAATCATACAAAATTTTTTAAAATTTTTAAAAAATGGAGATGCCATGGAAACTAATATCTTAACCGAAAACGGAACAAATGAACTGGAATTGCTTGAATTTATGGTCGGTGACCGTCACTACGGGATAAATGTTGCAAAGGTCAGCGAAATCATCTCCTATCAGGAGGTCACGCCCATCCCCAATACACATCCCAGTGTCGAGGGTGTTTTTATGCCCCGTGACCATATGATAACGGCGGTTGACTTAAAAAGCGCTCTTCAGCTTGGTGCATCCGAGAAAAAAGGCCTCTTTATCGTGACTAATTTCAATCTTCTTGATATGGCCTTTCATATCGATTCCGTAGTCGGAATATATAAGGTTTCATGGCAGGATGTTATGAAGCCCTCTCAGGCTGCGGGCGATTCCGATGAAGGACTTTCCACGGGTATCATAAAGCATAATGACAGGCTTATCATAATCCTTGATTTTGAAAAGATCATAACGATCATAAATCCCGAGATAGGCCTTAAGGTCCATGAGGTTGAAAAATACGCCGGAAGAAGCCGTATAGATATCCCCATCCTTATCTCGGAGGATTCTCCTCTCCTAAACAAGATGATCGTGGAATCTCTTGAAAAGGCCGGTTATACAAGACTGACACATACACAGGACGGACAGGAGGCATGGGATCTCATACAGGAATGGGAAAATGCCGGAAAGCTTAAGGAAAATGTCCAGTGCCTTATCACCGATATCGAAATGCCCAAAATGGACGGACACAGGCTCACAAAGCTTATCAAAGAGGACCATAAGACAAATTATATAAAGGTGGTCATCTTCTCTTCCATGATAAATGATGATATGCGCAAAAAGGGGGAAAAACTCGGAGCTGACGAGCAGCTTACAAAGCCTGAGATAGGCATGCTTGTCGATGCCATGGACAGGATCCTCGGAGTTGATCCCGTAGCCTGACCCTGTGTGTCAGGCAATCTCCTGTTGACAAAAATGGAGTTATAGGTATAATGAATATATGAATAAATGTTCATATATTCATTTTTATATACGGAGGCTCCATTATGAATAAGAAGCAAAAGAAAATGCTTGTCAGGATAATCTGCGCGGCGGTCATGACAGTTATACTAAAGATCGCCGATCCTTATTTAAGTCACTGGCTCTTAAAACTCATCTTATATATGATCCCCTATCTCACTGTCGGATATGATGTCCTGAAAAAAGCTTTTCACGGAATAAAAAACAGACAGGTATTTGACGAGTGCTTCCTGATGACCATAGCAACCGCCGGTGCTTTTACCGTCGGCATAATAAACGCCTTTAACGGCGGCGATGACGATTATCTGGAGGCAGTTGCCGTAATGCTCCTATATCAGACTGGAGAGTTGTTTCAAAGTGTCGCTGTCGGAAAATCGAGGAAGAATATCACCGACCTTATGGATATCCGCCCTGACTATGCTAATATAGAGGACGAAAACGGGAAGCTTAAAAGAGTGGACCCGGATGAAGTAGAGCCGGGTAGCATCATAGTCGTTAATCCCGGAGAAAAGATCCCTATTGACGGCAAAGTCATTAACGGGTCTTCCGCTCTCGATACGGCTGCCTTAACCGGAGAAAGCGTGCCG
>JAGBOJ010000001.1 GCA_017633935.1 Lachnospiraceae bacterium
CCTCCCGCTATCATAAGAAAAAGAAAGGCACCCGCCATTCCCGCCGGAAACGCATCGAGCATGCAGCCTGCGATTATCACGGCTGAGATTATTATAAGCCATTTAAGCTCCATTCCCATGATAACGGTGCTTTTCATTTTTTCCATGATCTTCATAGTATCTTCCTCCCTGATCCGCAATTTGCATTAAACGTCCTGTTCCTTAAGACTCCTGATATTTCCTTAATACTTCCTTTACCTCGTCAAGATTTTCCAAAAAGACCTCCACGCATTTTGGGTCAAACTGGGTCCCGGCTCCCTCCCTTATAATACCTACGGCTTTTTCAAACGGAAAAGCCGGTTTATATATTCTCGGGGATGCAAGGGCGTCGAAAACATCTGCCACTGCCATTATCCTTGCCGAAAGCGGGATCACCTCCCCGTGAAGCCCTTCGGGATACCCTTTCCCGTCCCAGCGTTCATGATGGTAGGCTGCCATATTGCGTGCTTCCTTTAGGTAATTTTCACCCTGCACCCTGTTGATCGCATTTTCCATAATTTTTTTGCCGGCAGTCGTATGGGTCTTCATTACCTCATATTCTTCATCGGTAAGTTTTCCCGGTTTGTTTAGTACCGCATCGGGAATACTTATCTTCCCCACATCATGTAAGGGTGCCGACATAACTATATCCGACATAAATTTGGGACTTAGCTTTTCCGCGTAATACCCCTTCCTTTTAAGGCCGTTTGATATGATCCTCACATATTCGGCGGTCTTTTGTATATGGGCTCCGGTATCGGAATCGCGGTTTTCCACAAGGTCCGCCATCGTCACTATAAGACCGTGCTGCATCTGCACGGTAGCCTCTGACAGATGACGCGCTGTCCTTATCTGCTCCGAAAAATCCGCTGCCATTTTACTCACCGAAAGATACAGGTCCTCTAACTCATCCCCTGTCCTTATATCAAGGGCTCTCAGCTCCCTTACCTTGTTATCGAGAGTATCCTGATCATCATTTTCCTTTATGAAATCATTTGTAAGCGTCCTTAAGGCGCTTATCGGATACACCAGATAATACATCGCAATCCAGAGCCCGAAGCCCAGGATAAGAAGCAGGAAGCCCGAAAAAATGAGCATTGTCCTTATTATATAGTCCTTTATATCCTCAACATAGAGATTGATGCTGATGGCACTTAACACAGCGGTAAGGAAGACCACTCCGCCGGTAAGCAGGCTTCCTATCCTCCTTTGAAGCTTCTTTCTGCCCTCGCCGCTTTCCTTATAAAGCCTGTTCTTTTCCTCCTCCGAAAGAGGGGTCTGGTTCCAGCCGCAGTCCCATACTGCTTTCTTAATATTTCCGGGTATAAAATGCAGCACACTGAAGGCAATAACGGTACACAGTCCTTTATCCACTATATTAAGCCCTATGCTTATAAGCACTGAAATTATGAGGTAAAGGATACCGTTTCCTCCGGATATGGAACGCGAGGTATCCTCCATTACACTAAACTGTACGGTCCCCAAAAGCAGCCACTGGAAAAAGGTCCCCACTACGCCGCCTAAAAGTCCCAGCGTAAGAATATAAAGCGGCAGCTTTTTTAGTGATTTGAATTCACCGCTCCAGACAAACCATGCGGTACATATCGCTATGAGCACTCCTATGAATATATAATAGAGTGAGTTCGGGTTGAAGATATTGCAAAGGAGGCTTGTCGAAACCGCGGTCACCATCCCCGGAAGCACTCCGCCCATGGCTGCGGCCATTATCGTACCTATACAGTCAAGCCACAGAGGTATCCCGAATTTTGTCGCTAGAAAGGACAGCCCCACATTTATAAGTATTCCCGATATTATGGTCAGTACAAGATATCTCTGCCCCTTTACCTTATTTAATATGTGCCTTTCATTATTTCCCATTATTTACCCGCACCTTTCCTACATTATCCTGATGTCGGTCAGGGCGCACAGATCACCCGTAACAGCCGCATAAATATCGGCTGTGCCGTCTGAGATCACTGTGGTATTATTTATGATTATCCCGAAATTTTCCGTGTTTACGGTCACCCTGCCCCGCTTTTTTCTAAATCCTACCTCACATTCGTAGCCCTTTTTATTGTATTCTATCCATTCCTTCCATCCGCTAAAGTCCTTATCCTTACTTACGTTAAGGGTATTATCCTCATCATTATCGCCTCTTTTTTCGCCGTCTAAGCAGATCAGGGCGTATTCACGGTAGTTTTTCCCGTATACCTCCCCGTCATCCGAATAATAAATGACTATCAGCGGACAGTGCCAGATCGTCCTTGCGGCTGGAAGACTCATCGTATGAAATAAGAGCTTCATCCCGTCAAAGATCAAAAATCCCTTAGATGCATCCGTCCTGTAGCCGTCAACCTCGGTATTGGGCACATCACCGCTTAAGTGATCTATAAAGCTCACCTCCGGCGAGATCCTCGGTATGAAGCCTTCGCTTATCATCATATCGGAACGCTTAAGCCGGGTGTTATTTACGGTGCAGTGCTCCCCTCCTATCGTAAGAAAGGCAAACCTTGTACTGTCGGGCAGCGAGACTATGACCTCAAATTCCCTCTCATTTGCGGCGGTTTTTAAATCCGTCATATGCACCCTTATAAGTATGTGATCCTTATACTTCATCGCCTCCACATTATAGACAGCCTCCCTGCCGCTTACATCGCCGTCCTTAACGGTCTTTACCGCGATATTTCTCGCCCCGGTGCATACCGTATGCCCGTCAAGCCAGACCTCCGCATATTCAAGATAATCCAACTCCTCCACGCCTCTTTTATCCCTGTGAACCTTTCTGTCAAGTGAATCAAAAAGTAGGATGACCGGACAGCAGTCATAGGAATTAAAGTCCTCATCCTGTTCGGAGATAAGGGTAAACTCCCACGCATTGGCGCTGAGCTCGATGCCGTCGGGAAAGCCTGTCCCGTAAGCATCAAAATGCAGTTTCTCAAATGCCTCCGGTTCCTTTTCTTCCTGCGTTCCGTATTCACTGCTGTATTCTCCGGAATCGATCATATGTAGCATGATGGAGGCAAATTCAGGGTCAAACTGTGTACCGGTCCCTCTTAAAAGCTCCTCCCTGACTGCCTCGACCG
The DNA here is from genome assembly GCA_017633935.1 of Lachnospiraceae bacterium. Classification (GTDB taxonomy): domain Bacteria; phylum Bacillota; class Clostridia; order Lachnospirales; family Lachnospiraceae; genus NK4A144. The sequence continues at coordinate 3,102 of JAGBOJ010000001.1, forward strand.
GCATGGCGGGACGGTAGCTTTTTCCCGTAGTCATCACATCATAGGCATCCGCAACCGCGATTATCCTTGCTATTTCGGGGATTTCCTTTCCCTTAAGCCCCGAAGGGTAGCCGGAGCCGTCATAGTGCTCATGATGATAATACGCACCGGTGGAAAGATAAGGAAATTCAGTGATACTTGAAAGGATACGGTTTCCGACCAGAGGGTGCTGCCTTACGACCTCATATTCCTCATCCGTAAGATCTCCCTCTTTATCTATTATCTCTGCCGGTATCCCGATCTTTCCCACATCATGAAGAAGTCCGGCATAATATATCTCATTGCATTTCTTTTCATCCATGCCCTTAAGCTCTGCTATTCTTTTTGCGTATCCGGCAACTCTTACGGAATGTCCCCTTGTATTTTCATCCTTTGAGTCTATGGCACTGACTATTGCCTTTGCGGTCTGGTCAAAGAGTCTGTATATGCTCTTCTGCTCCGACTCAAGATATATCTTTTCAAGGCGGTTCGTCCTGTCCACCTTATTATTTGTTTCCACAAGATCTATCACATATACGAGCATCGTAAACCCGACCATCGACATATTTGTAAGCGAAAGTCCGTACATGAATATCTGACAGAGGGATGCTATAAGAGGTACGATCGTAAAAAGCAGTATGGAAACGGATATCTTTTGGGGCAGCTTTTTTAAATGCTGGAATATCAGCGAAAGCTGAAGGATGTTGACCATAAGGGGGATGATATAGCAGATCACAAAGCCCGGGGACCTGACATAGCGGTTATACTCATCAAAGGTATAATAAAAGCCCGTATACTGGGATATCACAAGAAGGAGTATCCCTGCAAGGATAAGCCCCTTTGTGAGCTTAAGTCTTCCGGGCTCTCCGCTAAGTCCTCCCTCGTGGGTAAAAAGATCATTTAAATAAAGGGTAAATATATACTGAAGCACAAGAGTCATAAAAAAGACCATAAAATTGCATATCCGGACCATTACATAGCCCAGAGTGCTTACATCGCCCCTGTAGATATAGGCAAAGCGGTCTGACGACAAAAGGAGCAGCGCGGCAGTCTGCATAATAAACATCAGCTCCTTACGGTATCTGCGAGTCGTCCTTGACAACAGCACATAGACTGATGTGATAAGACACGCTCCTATAAATATCAGCATTATATTCAACTGGTGTCTTTGAAGAAATCCCAACATCTGTCTTAAGCTTCCATCCTCTCGCCGATGAGCACCTCTCTTCCCTTCTTTTCGGGAAAAAGCCTGTCGGTAAGCATCCTTACGGCATCATCATGCCTTATTACCTTAATGACGGTATCCTTTGAATATTTCTCAACACATGCCTTATAAGATACCCTTAACATATTCACGACTTCCATTTTAATATCGTCTCCGACCGCACAGAGCATCATCGGCACAAGCTCTCCTAAAGGGTTTAAGTGCAGAAGGAAAAAGCCGCAGATCTTTCCGTCATTTTTTAAGGCAACGGAGATGTCCTTATCAAACCAGCCCATCGGAAGATAGGCAACATCGCTTGCCACTCCGCGCTTTGAATGGGCTATGCAGTCCTCTATCCCCTGCCTGTACTCCCTTACTCCAAGCTCTTTTATGCGGACGACCTCCATATCGGGCTTTTCCCTGAAGATCTTAAATCTGCCGAAATCCTCTATCGTGACCCTTATGACAATTCCCTCACCTATCTTAAGTGAAAAGCCTGCCTCTTCAAACACTTCCCTGTTAAGCCCTGCATCGGGAAGTTCGAAATAGCTTCGCTTTATCCCAAGCTCTGAGACCTGTCTTGTATATTCCTTAAACACCTCCTTCGCCGCTTCGGTATCGTCAAACCTTGCCCTTCTTATGGTCGCCCAGCAGCCGTCCTCATTCTCCACATCCTCAAGCCTGAAAAGTATGGCAGCAGCAGGGTCATCATCGTCATCAAGAGTGATGAGTTCATGATGAAACTGCCTGCCGGTGTGCTCTGCCATGTCGAGAGACAAAAAATCCTCATATTCTTCAACACTTTCCGGTGTAAGCTCAAAAGTTTTCATCTGCGTATCCCCCGAATAAAAAATTACCCCTTGCTGTATATTATATAATCGTCAAAAATCCTGATAACGTCAGATTGCTACGCTGCTTTGCAGCTTTCGCAATCTGATACCACAAAATGCGCGGCCGCCTTAAGCAGCCACGCAAGCTCTTAAAATTTAATTACTATTTTCTGAATACAACCTTTTTGGGTACATAGACCGAGCGTGACACATCCTTTGCTCCGTCTATGGGCTTTCCTACAAGCACTCCGAGGGTCTGACCCACATTCTGGGCACTCTCATAGGTCATTGGTGCATTAAAGGTATGCTTTTCCTTATCATAGACGAGCTTCTGTCCCTTGTACTCCTCTGCAAGCTCTTCGGGCTTATCTATCTTTGTTATATAGTTAAGCTCAATTTTTCCGACTTCCTTTTCGCCGGGCTGCCTTATATAATGATCTACAGACACCGTCAGCTCCTCATCCCCGTTTGAGGGATTAAGAATGGTCAGATTCTTACCGTCTATCCCGATTATGGTGGTATAGTGCGCACCTGCCCTGCTGTACTGCCTTAAGACGGATACATAATTTCCCGTATCAAGTACCTTTTTTACCTCAATCAGAAACTGCTTCTTCTGCTCCTCGATAAGACATTTATTCATATATTCCTCTTCAGGCGTGGCATTCTTTCTAAGATGCGGTGTCTCGATAAGCACCTGATTGACCGCGATATCACGCCTCATTCCGAGGAAGAAGTCAGCCATCTCAAATATGCTTCCGATTGCTGTCTTGCCGGCACCCGCATATTCCATGATGTATTCTTTACCCTGATCTATGGCTGCCTGTTCATAATCCTCAATTCCTCCGGCCTTTATATCCTTTAAGGTCTTTGCCTGCTTCGGAACAAAGGCTCTCATTTCCTTCTGATTCAGATACACAGGCTGTTCTCCCTTACGGAGATTCATTGAGATAAACTGGTTATACATAGCCGTACCTGCCACGCACCAGCAGTTATTTAATGTCTGCTGCTCGTATTCAAAGGCTCCGGCACGCTCTGCTCTTACCTTATACTCAGGAAGAACCGGCATCGGATGGGCTTTCTTAAACTCCTCCAGCTGCCTGCGTTCTGCAGCCTCTATCCTGTCTCTTTCTTCCTGCTTGGCCCTTCTGATCTCTTCCTGCTTCTCTCTTAAGCTCCTCTTTAATTCTTCCTGTTCCTTTTCTTTCTCTGCCTTAAGTCTTTCTGCCTCCTTAAGCTTCTCATCCTTAAGTCTTTCTTCTTCCTTAATTTTCTCGTCCTTAACTCTTTCCTCTTCCTTAAGTTTCTCCGCCTTAAGCCTTTCTCCTTCCTTAAGCTTTTCCGCCTTAAGCCTTTCCTCTTCCTTAAGCTTTTCGGCCTTGATCCTTTCCGCTTCAAGCTCTTCATCCTTTATGGCTGCCATATTCGCAAGGATGGCACCGTAGGAATCGGTCAGTCCTCTCTCAGAAAGCAGCTTTTCGGTATTTTTACCTATGAGTCCTTCTCCCGTGACAAGCTTTATAATATCGTGATATTCCTCTATCTTTTTATGATCCTCATAGAGCTTCTTTGAAGCCTCCTTAATGTCCGCTATTTTGGGGGCATCCGGATTACCGTTGTCATAATCAAGAATACCTGCCTTGAGGCTGATCCTTGATACCTCAAGCGCATCAACATCGCTCTTATACTTTGCCACGATATTATCAAAGGCTTTAAGACAGGTTGCGTTAAGCTTTTCATTGCTCTTAAGCTTTGCCTCAAATTCTTCGGCGTTATATCTTTCCTTTCCGAATTTACCGAAGGCAAGTGCCCTTCCCGCTGCTTCATACTGACCCTTTACCGCCGCATTAAATTCCTTAAGGGCCTCATTATGGCTTATGATATTTTTTTCGTGCCGTGCTGTGGTCTCCTTATTCTTTTTGATCCCCTGCAGCATATCAAAGGTCGGCAATCCGTTGTAATATTCCCCGTCCTGGTGTATCCCGTGCAGCCTCAGGGCAGATTCTATAACTCTGTCAAGCTTATCATACTGATTCATCCTCGCTTCCAGAGATACCATGTCACGCATGGAAAACTGCTCAAATGCCTGCGGGTCTGACTTTTTTGCACTCATAAGACCCTTAAGGCGCTCCCTGTAAAATACAAGCTCATCAATATGCCATGCCACATCATTTTCATCCATGACAAGAGACTTCATATCCATATCAAAGACCTTATCCGCGGTATCCTTTACAAGAGACCTTATTTGCTCCTTCTTTTCCTCCTGTGAGGTCTCCTCTACTTCCTTTACATACTTTATATCCTGCTCAAGGCTGTCAAGATTGAAGTGATCCAGCTCATTTAAAAGCTCCGCTACTATCGTAGTATTCTCATCAGCAAAGGCATTATATTTCTGCAGAGCCTTTACGGTAAATTTCCCGCTTATGCTCCTCGGCTGTTTCTTTTTATCTTTCTTCTTAAGCTCCTCCTGCTCATTATCCTGAATGCCGAGGTATTTCCTTAAGGCGGTCTTTTGGGCATCTGTCAGGGCATTCTTCTTATTCAACACAAGCTCTTTTACCCCGCTTAAGATGCTGCTTCTGCTCTTATCGTCCCTCTTCCTGTCTCTTGCATCCATTGCATCTATACTTCTAAGCTCATTACCCCAGTTTTTTACGGTGTCACGTACCTTCCTGTCCTGTTCTGCTGCAGTCTGCAACTGACCCAAATAGAGGCTTGCGGTATTATTGTTCTGCTCCTTAATCTTTGCGTAGGCCTTCTGCTTTGCCTCCTTTGTCTTTGCCTCCGCAGGCATAGAGAGCCTGTGCCCTTCGCCGCTTAATCCGACCTTTAAGCAATGAGCCGATAATACTAACGGTATTACGTTTGTAAGCTCACTTTCGCCTCCGACCCTGCGGCGCAGCTCATCCTTCTGCTCACCCGTGAAAGCATCACTGTTAAAGAAATCCAGATGCCCTACATAGAAATTTGAGAAATTAAACAGCTTGATATAGGTTTCCGTTACCTCCGCGGTATGAGCCTTAAAATATTCCTCAGTGCAGTGAGCCGGATCGAAATCAAGGCTTAATACTGTTTCGGCCATCTCCTTAAGGACCTTATTCATCCTTTCGGGGTCGCCTGAAATATAATCCTCTATCCTTGCATCATTCTTCTTTGCATTTTCCTCATATCCGGGCAGCACATTTCCGAGCACGTCACGCTTTACCGGCAGGGACATTGCCTTAAAGCACCTTATGTCATTTTTCGTTTCACCTTTAGGGAACTTTGTCATAAAGCTATTTTTCTGCTCTTCTGAATAATTATTCCTGTAGCCGGACCATGCCTCCATAACGGCAAGCTTTGTCTCAAGCCCCGTATCATCCGTCGTACCGTACATGTCAGCCATTATCTTCTTTTCGCTGCTTAAGCGGGCATTATGTACCTCTTCGGCGGTAAAGTAATCAAGACCGTTATCCGAGGCAAATATCTTTGCCTCATCGCTTACCTGCTCCTTTGTCTTTATGCCGTATACAAATTCCTTAAGCTCTTCAGCAGCCTTAAGGCTGTCGTCCCACTCGTTTTTCTGTCCGTCCGTAAGGCCGTATTCCTTCATAAGACTGTTTTTCCGGGCCGCTATATCCTTAAGCTTATCATCATATTCCGCCCTCTTTGCCTTATTCTTTTCCTTACCAAGGGCATTCCTTACCTTTTTTTCCTCGGTCTCAAGGACATTATTTGCTGCGGTAAATTTTCGTTTATTGTTGTCAAATCTGTGCTTATTTGCCTTAATCCCTGCCCACAGATGATAGATCTTTTTTACCTTTTCGGGTTCCTTTACACTTGCTTCCTTTATTTTATTATATTTTGAGACACTGTCTGCCATATTGGTTTTATATATTTCATCGATCATTACAGCGGTCGCCTGACGATGAGCAGCCATCCAGTTGATCTTTTCCTGCTGCGTCATGCTCTTTTCGACCTGTATTTCATTACCGGCTCCGTCTATCCCGTAGACATCCCTGTAGATCCCTTCAACACCCGTAAATTCTCCGACAACGGGATTATCGATAAACCTTAACCTGATAGCATCCCTCTCTTCCGGCGTAAAAGTGTCACTGTCAAAGAAATCCGTGAATTCCTCGGAAATGTTCATGAAATTATAAAGCAGCATGGTCTTTTCATGCATTTCCTCAAAGTGCTCCCTTAAATATTCAGGCTTCAGCATCTCATCGGTGATCTCGATCTTTATTATGTCGAGAGCCATCCTCTTTACGACATTAAGGCGTCTGTCACCCCCTGCGATATAGTCTTCTATTTCCTGATTGTTCTTTTTATAATTATCCTGATATTCCGCCTTTACCGTTCCGTTTGCGTCTCTTTCAACCGGACGCAGCAGTCCCTTAAAGGAACGCAGATCTCCGGCACCGCCCGAACTGCTTCCGAATTCTTTCCCCCATGCCGTATCCTGATCCGCCGAAAAACGCTTATTTAAGTTAGCCGCTTCATTTTTGAGCATAAGGCGGGTCTTAACCATTTCGTCGGTGGCATCCGGAATGAGCTCCCTCATACGCTCCTTTTCCTTATTAAACATCTCCTCCTTTGAAACGATATACTTCGCCTTTATATCAGCTTCTTTTTCCCTGTAGAGGACACTATAATCCGCATTCTGTCCCGTACCTGCAGCAAGCTTGCCATATGCATCCCCCACATAGTTCGCCATGGTTTCGAACACATCATCATGAGTTAATTTACCGTGCCTGTCGATATAAGGCTGAGTGTACCCCAATGCATTCTTTGAATATTTACGTACAAGAGCCTCAGACTCCTTGTCCATCTGGCTGTTAAATATGTTCATATACAAACCGAACAAAGTATTTTCATCCTTCAGGCTTTTTTCATTTTCCACAAGAAAAGCAATGGGATCAGTAATACCTGCGACATAGGAAAAATAATCCTGATTCAGCCCCTCTGCTACCTTTCCGAAGGTCTTAAGCTTTACAAATTCATCGTCGGAAAGTTCGATATTACAATTGGAGAACAGATCAAGGAAATACACCATATCCATTCCAAACCTGATCATTGCCTTGTTTTTCCAGAATCCTCCCTCATGGAAATCGGTTTTTTTCGATATCTCAAGTGCCTTGAAATCCTCTGTCTTATAACTTATAAGATAATCCTTGATCTTTTTTATTCCCTTTTCGTATATCTCCTCACCTGTCCCCTTTGGCGTATCTTTTGTAACTGCGTATCTGCTGGCGATGATCAGATAAAATAATTCCTCATCATTAAGCCATTCCGATTTGGGGTCTAATAAATATTTGACCGTTCTTGACTCAACACGCCTGAGCTTATGTTCCTTAGCGTATTCTTCAGCGCGCTTTTCCATTGAATCTATCCTTGCCTGCGCATCTGACTCAAGCTTTTTATAGTCTTCGGAATTTTTCTTTATATTCATGCACCCGCGCATTTTTTCATAAAATTCTTCATTGCTTATCTCAGAAGTCTCTATATTTTTTGAAAGCTTCTCTTTAAGCTCCGCTATCCTTCTGTCTTCATTTGAAGGCTTATCCGCAGTGCCCTTTGCGCTCTGCTTTGAACTTTTCTTTTTTCCGTCTGCCTTAGCCTTGGATGCCTTTTTCTTTTTAAGAAGCTCCCCAAGCTCCTTTTTAAGCCCCTGCCTTTCTTTTATGAGGAGTGCCTCCTTAAGGCAGAGCATATCCGCCTTAAGCTGTACAGGCTCCAAGAGGTCCTCATGCTTTTCCTTTACAAGGAATGAGGCTGTCTCCTTTGAAAGCATATTTATTTTTCCGCTTAAGAAGGATATATACTCCTTATAATTATCTATATGCTTCGCGCACAGCATGATCCTGCGGGTGGTCTTTTCTATCTTTACCATCGCTTCATCTTTTGTGTCCGCGCTAAATTCAAGATGCTTTTTAAGCTCTCCTGCAAGCTCCTCCCTTACAGAAGCTGCCCTTCTTATCTCTTCTATGGCTGTACCCATCTGGGTCGAAAACAGTTCACGCGCATCCTTGTTTTCATTAAAGAGCTTTTCAAGATTATCTATGAGCCTGTCGGAATCATTTAAGTAACTGCTTCCGGCAAGCTGCTGTGCCATGATAAGGTTTCTTTCATCAATATGGTCATGACAGAAGGCGGTATGCTTTTTTTCATATTCCTGCGCTCTTAATGTTCTTTGGGAATGCCTCGTCTGCTTATCGGCCGGCTCCTTCCATAATGAAGCCCGTACCCTTCCGTCTTCCCCTTTTTTAAGCTCTATACCGTGCAGCTTTATATGATCCGTTAACAGACCCTCAAGAGCTGCAGCGGAGGCCGACACGGTCTCAAGGGAAATCCTTTCCGTCTCCGAAAGAGACGCAAAAAACTTCGGATACATTGTCTTTAATTTGTTGTACTGGTTCAGCCTGTAGCTGAAATCATAAAGTGAGGTGATATGCTGTGAAAGATAATCATCCGTAAGATGTCTTGCATCAAGCGGAAAGTCAAGCAGCTTCCTCACATATTTTTTAAGCTTTTCATCATCCGCCTTATCCTCTGCTCCTTCAACCGGATTTCCGTTCCAGACATGCTTTTTAAAATACTTCTGAAGAGCCGGAAGCTCGCGTGCCGTACAGAGATCGGCAGCGCGGAAGGTCTTCTTATATTCCTTTATCTTCGCATTCTCGGAAGACCCGAAAAGTCTGTCCTTTTTTGCCACGGGAAGCTGCTGTATATAGGAATTCTTTTCAATATAGTCGACCTTTTCCCATCCGTCGGGAGCTATCTCTTTTTCAAGCTGCAGCTTTAATACCAGATTTGTCTCATTTGAATTCTGTATGATACGCTCAAGATACTCCTCATTTGACAGCTCCTGCTGCGCATTTAAGAGTTCTCCCGTCTTTACTTCATTTTCTTCCTTTTTTGTCTTAATGTCAGTTTCCGCGCCCGTTACCTTTTTAAGAGTTCTTGTCCTTGATATTCCCGGGATATCCGGTCTGTCCAATAAGTGCGAACTTATCGCATTCTGCGTATTAGTCCTTATTATGGCTGCCTTTTCCTTCAATTCTTCCCTGTATTTTCCTATACGACCCATTTTAATTCTCCTTTACTTTTAAGAGCACCTCTTTGACCTTTAAAAAACCGTTATCTTTCGGGTTTAACACCGGTTTTATGTCTTATCCGTAACCCATCATAACCTTATACGAGTAAAAACACCGTATGGCAGATAAATGTATCAAAAGTCCCGATAAAGTCAGACTGCTCCGCTGCGCGACCTTTTGACGCCGTTATCATATTTTTTCGTAGTAATGCTTCACATAGCTTACGGATACCGGCTTTAGGCGTGAGCAGATAAGCTTTATGAAATCCTCTGCCTCGGGGCCTAAGGCCAGTGTCATTATCTTTGTTTCGGGACTGTATTTTTCCTTAAGCTCTTCGAGCACATAAGAAAGCATTATCCTTATATCCCTTAAATCATCATCCTCCGACCATATCGAGGACATCTCCACAAGATTGTCCATACCCGGCTCCACAGCCACAAATGCTTTTACTTTTCCTTTATCCACGGCACAAAAGCTCATCTTCTTATCCACAGTATCAGCTAAAAGCCCGCCAATGGGAAGCGTGGCGTTTTTAAGCAGGAGCTCTTCATCCGCCTTTGCCAGAACCTTTTCTCCCGCCTCGGAAAACGAAATTATCTTACTGCCGCTTCCTCCCACGGAGTCGGGGTCTATATCAAAATCCTTTAAGGGCTCTATAAAATATGTGGGATAGATCACTTCATCCTCATCAAAACCCAATGACAGCAAAAAAGGTGCCAGTGTATCAGCCTCGTCGCTTACCGGAGCATATTCCACCCTTGCCATAAGGTTCATCTCATCAAGGAATTCAAAGAGCTTACTCATAAGCGCCGTTCCGGCACCCTTTCTTCTGTGCTCACTGTCCACATACACCGATATCACATCAAAGAAATCGCCGTCTGCCGCTCCGGCAAGAGCACCTATTACCCTGTTTTCTTCCGCGACCGCAAGCGCCGTCACCGGCAGATCCTTTTCAAGTGCGGACAGAGCCTCCTTTGCAAGCATTCCTGACAGCTCCTCTGCCCTTTCCTTTTCTATCCTTAATATCTGAAATTCACCCATTTCCCTTCTCTCATGTATTATTTTATACCTCTTTTAAGGAACTTATTGTAAAATAACCTGATCATTTGTCTCGTTCAGACGCCCATCTGCTTCTTCAGAAAGCCTCGGCGTTAAGGATCGTTATCATCATTTTCTTTTTCCTGTTTATTTTTTTCCGTCGTTTTTTCCGTTTCCTCTTCCCTTGTATTTAAAACGACCTGCGGGAAGGGAACATTTATGCCGTTCCGGTCAAACATAAGCTTTAATTCGCGGTTTACCGCATATATTACGGTATAATAATCCTCATTTGCGCATTTTGTCATGAATTTAAGCACGACTGCCGAATCCGCAAGCTCCCATACTCCCCTGTATAACGGGCCCTCTATCGCCTCCGGTATACGCTCCTGTATATAGGGCAGCTCCCTTTTTATGATCTCTTCTATCTCCTCGAGATTATCCGAGTATTCGGTACCTATAGTCGAATATATGCAGGTGGGAAGATCAGAGAGGTTTACGATCTCATTCATCGAGCTGTTATGTATTATCTTTATACTGTTTTCATCCATATCCATGACACGGGTATTCCTTATGCCTATCTCAAGCACCCGTCCGCGCCATCCGCCCATCTTTATTATATCACCAACCTTAAAGGCCTTTTCAAATATGATAAAAAGCCCGGCAAGGATATCCGTCACAAGGCTCTGTGCTCCAAGGCCTACCACTACGGTAAGAAGACCTGCCGAGGCAAGCAGCGTGTTCATCGGTGCTCCCAAAAGCATCGCGCAGTTAAAGGCTCCCCCTATCACCGCTATATATCTGATGAAGCTCATCAGCATCCTTATAACCGTCACTCCCCTTGAGGTCACGAGCCTCCCTGTCATTTCAAGCATCATAAGCATAAGCGACATCGTAAAAAAGATGATACAGAGGCTTATCCAGCAGGCTGTCACCGAAAAGATGTGTATACCCGTGTTCCATTGACTGTTTAAGAGATTTAAGAGCGCGGGACGGCTTTTAAAAATGATATCCTTCATAAGCATTATAAAGCATACCACTCCGGAAAACACAAAAAGAGAGCTGTTTATGAGCTTCATTATGTGTCCTGCCGCAAGGCTTTCGATAAGCTTTTTCTGCGACTCGTCGTTCCACCTTTCCCGTGCCGTTTCCGTGCTTACCACCTCGCCGTTTCCGGCACTTATGAGTATGATCACAAAGAACAGACAGAGTATCATAATTCCGGCAAGGGAAATATAAATACCCCTGCTTATGCTTTCCATTGTTATCACGCTGACACTTGCCGCAGTAAAGATCAGATCCTTTTCCCATGCCACACAGTAAAGCAGACGCTCCTGTCCGTCAAACAGGACTCTTGATGTAAATTCATCCTGCATCATCTCATCGGTCAGTCCGTAATCCGATGCCTTATCACCCACCATTTCCTCATTGGGATAATAAAGGAAGGTCTTCTCCTTGCTGTCTAAAATAAAGACGAAGGCATTGTTCCTGCCGCTGAAGGTTGAAGGAAGGGTTTCCACCGTGGAGGTATTTAATGACGTACCGAGATAATCGGGTGAGAACGCCAGTTGTACGAAGCCGTTAAGCTCGTCATTTTCATCGGTCACTATGGCGCCCACATAACGGTAAGGCTCCTCAAGATAGGTCTTATCCACCTCCTGCTGGGCAAATACCTGTGTGCCCGTAAGCACCTTCCTGAACTGGTATGAAAGGTCTTCGGGGTCCTTTGAAAGCTTAAGACCCCTGTAATATTCATCCGAGGCTGCCACCGTGCCGCTTGAATCGTAAAGAAGTATATGCTCGGCACCGAGGTTTTTTGCTATATCCTTTAAGGCATGCCTCGTGGTCATATTGGGGTTATTTGATATGAAGCGGGCCGCAAGCTGTGAGAGCAGTTCCAGATCGTTATAGTAATCCTCACTGGTCTGCTTCTGTACCTCTTCATTTACGTGCAGGGAGGCAGAGAGCTTCTCTGCCTCCTCCCTGTTTGAATAGGTCTGGAGATACATTGCATAAAGTCCCTGAACATAAAGAGAGATCGCCACCGTGAAAAGAACAGACAGTGCCAGCAGAAAGGCCATTTTCTTAAAAAGATACATACGCAGCGATACATTTCTCCCCTTATCATCCTTCCCTCTGTATTCTCCCATAAGCATCAGGGAATAGATGGTCTGAAGGGTCAAAAAGATAAATACGACAAAAAGCGGCACCACGGTCACTACAAATACGTTTGACGTGATCTCCCCAGCCGGGATCGCGCATATGATATTGCACCCATAGTCTTCATAATGCTTTATGCCGCAATAATAGCTGTCCCCGTCAAGTGTGAGATACCCCTTAAAGCCGTCCTTTAAATCCCCCATTTTAATTCCGAGCTCTTTTATATCTCTGATCTGTACTTCGTCTTCATCGGAAAAGGCGCTCACGTAGCCGTCGTCTTCTATCGAAAAAACAAAGCCGTTCCTTCCGAGGGTGATACGCGGGAGAAGCTCTTCGTAGGAGTTGGTTTCCTCCTGCAGCTCAAGCCCGGAGGCATCATCCTCAACGACTACATAATAGCCGTTGCTTAAGGTGGCGGCGCAGAAGGACTGCAGGTCCATATTCTCCGGATCATCCTTTTTTTCCACCAAGATATACTCTATTTGGGATATCCCTCCCGAACCGTCCGGTACGTCCATCTCATCAAAAAAAGGCAGATATTCGTTATTCAGGTTTTCAAACGGCGCAGCCTCAGCCTGATAGATGATATTGCCGTCGCTGTCCGTCAAAAATACATTTGAGACATTCAGCATGATCTTGAGCTTACTCATGGATACACCGGTATAGCCGGTATCCTCATCATTCCTGATATAATACTTGGCCATTTTTGCCTTTGCCTGATGGATAAGCTCGTAGCTGTCGAAATTGCTGCTCATGTCCTCTACAGCCTGCTCCATGATGCGGTCCGTATCCTCAAAGGTCAGCTCCATTTCGCGGTCCGCATTTCTCTGAAACAGATGTATCTGAAGCTGCACCATTAACAGGATGCAGACAGCAAAAAGTATGATTTCAATGATTATCAGAGTGGTCTTATTTTTTTTCATCTTGATTTATATTTTAAAAAGCATCGTTTACCGTTATCAATCGGTTTCGAGGGTTACAAACGCCGTATATCGGATAAGGGATGCCTTATGACCTCCTTTATCTTTCCGAAAATGGATTTCCATTTTGTATTTCCTTTGCCATTTCATCTCCTTTTTTATAAAAGCCTTACCCCGTGCAGCCCTCTGCCCAAATGTCTTATATATCTCTCGTTTCCGGTGAGAGCAATGATGGGTTCAAAGAAGGTCTGTACAAAACGGAGTGAAAGCCCTCCTAAATGCTCCTCATCCGAAAGCGCCTTATCCACAAGTGCCCTTAAGTGCCTTGTGACCGCCTTAAGATCCTTTTCATCAAGCTTAAGGTAGAGCATTCTGATGCAGTCATCCGTCACATCCATAAGAAGAAGGCTTTCAACCTTATCGTTTGTAAAGACTGCCGTGCTCCATTCGGGATCGTAAAATCCGCCTCCCGGCATTCCGTTTTCCCTTAAGAAGCCCGAAAGCTCCTTTTTTTCGGATTCATTAAGCTCCGACAGATGCTTTATCCCGTTTGTCTTACTGTTAAGCACATATTTTTTAACCCTCGGCTGCCTTATAAGCTCTGCGATCGGAACGCTGTAAACGGGCATTCCCTCTACTATCTCAAAGCCGCGGCTTCTAAAAAATGCCGCAGCCGTTTCATTTGGCGGAAAATACACTGAAACCGCCCTGTAGCTTAAATCCTTTGTTAACGATATCAAAGTCTCAATGAGACCGGATGCATAGCCTTTCCTTCTGCATTCGGATACCACATAAAGCGATATGATATATATTACCTCAAAATCAACCCTTGCCGAAAGTGCCGCCGCAGCCCTGCCCTCATCATCGACAGCGCCGAGGCACAGCATCCCGCTTTCATTTGTCACAAAATCCGGTAAAAGGGGCAAAAAGCTTCCGGCATTCTTTTTTGTTATCTTTGTTATTTTCATAGGTCTGCTCTACCTGTCCTTATCTTACTCCTCCGGCTCCTCATCCGTCCTGTTAAGCACCGAATCCATCATTTCCTCGGGATTTAAATCCCCCGCCATAACAAGCAGCAGATATCCCATATAGATATCCGAAACCGATATCGCATCGTCTGAGGCTGTCAGCATCAAGGACAGCTGATCCTTCTGCTTCATATCCCCCGGTACCGGTATCGTATATCTGTATACGAGGGTCTTTCCGTCGGCTCCCGTTGAAAAGGCACCTACGGGCAGGAAGGAATTTATCCTTGACACAGCGGTTTCAAGATCCTTTAGTACGCTTTCGTCATATTCATCCGCAATGGTTATGACTGCGGAAAAGTAAAGCATCTCCTCCTTCTCATACGGAAGGAAAAAGAATTCACCCAGCACGGTCATCAGATCAAAGCCCAGCTCGTTTATGGCGCATCTTGCGACGGATGCCTCTATCCCGAGCTCTTCTGCGCTGAATAAGGATGCATCGCTTATCTGCTCGTCATTATTTATTTCCTTAACAAAGGCATTTAACAGGTTTTTCTTGATATCACTCATACTCTTTATCTCCTTATATTGAATATTAGGAACTGTTACATAATAACTTTACATTCTGCCTGTCTTTTTCCCCGGCAGTCCGGAGTAAAATCCGGCTTTACGGTCAAGCCATAAGCTTTGCCACCATTGCTGCCACGGTGGGCTTTGCTTCCTTCCCGTTTACGGGCATCTGAACCTTAAGACCGATGGACTTGATGGCATCCTTATACATCTTTGCTTCATTTTCATCTGCGGGCGCTTCGACAAATACCTTTTTATAAAGCACCTCCGCTATGCCGGTGCAGATATGCTTAAAGCATTCCCTGTAGGTGGCAAAGCCGATCTGCGCCATTGCCTCATTTCTTGCAAGCTCTCTTAATTTATCCTCCTTTAAGCCGGCATGCTCAGGCTTATTTTTAAGCTCCTCCACCATCTGATCGACCCTCAGATATTCATCGACGGCCTTCATGCGGTTCTCTTTTTTGTGCTTTCTGTCAAGCGTAAGCGTATAGATGGTATCCGCCACGCTTGCCGTGACTCCAAGCAAGAGTCCCAGAGGCGCAAGTATTCCGGTCACCGTTAAAACGCCCGCTACTGCGGAGGCTGCTCCGGCTGCTATCGTCACTCCGGCGCTCTTCTTCTGCCTGCTGACATTTCTTTCCTGATGGTTTAAGAATACCTTCAGCTTTTCCTCGTCCGCATTTAAGAGGGGTCCCTCTTCCCTGTGCATCCTCTTTTGGAGAGCCTTGCGCTTTTTAAGCTCCTCAAGCTCCGCCTTGGCACGCTTTACATCATGTCCGGAGCTTATCTGCCTTCCCAACTGTACGCCGCCTGCCACTGCCTTTACGGTACCGGTCACTATACCAGTGATACCTGCGACCGTTGATGCGGTATCTGCGACCCCTTGTCCGACTGTTCCCGTAAGCTTCAGCGTCTTAACAATGGATTCGCCGCCCTTTGAAATTCCAGTGAACAGACTGCTTCCGTTACTCAAAAACTGTCCTGCCTTGTCAGCCACCGAAAGCGTGCCGTTTCCGTACACCTTGGCGATCCCGTAAATGGAGGTTATTGCCATAAGGATATTTGCCAGAGCGTTTATCGAATAGGACGGAAAGCCATACGCTTCCCCGCTCCTGAATTCCTTTACGGCAGATATATAATAATCAAGCGGCTTTCCCACAAAATTCTCTGCTTTCGTGGCATAGGACATGTAAGTATTAGCAGTTTTAACGCCCTCAAGCAATTTCGTGCCGGTACCGGTCTGTGCAGGCTCCTTAATTTTTTCTCCTTCCTTTTCCGGTGCGGGCTTCATGGCCGGAAACATCTGCACACCATGTCTTTTTATAAGATCCGCAAGCTGCTGTGAAAGTTCGGCGATCTTAGCATATTCCGTATAGAGCTTTTCACGGAGCTTCCTGTCCTGTGCCATATCAGGCGGCATTGCGTAATTCATACCGGCATTCCGGTACAGAAGCTCAAGCATTGCAGACCTTGATGCTATGGACTCCATGATGATACGCCCCTGCTCGCCGTAATCATTCTTATCCGCATCCTTAAGTTCCTTGTCGCTATGCTGCACCCTGTCGGATAACTGCGCAAAGTCCGCTATCTCACCGCCGTATTTCTTTGCGATCTGCGAGGTCTGCGAGATAAGGTTCCAGTTAAGGCTCCGGCTTACCCTGAAGGACAGCTTATCCTTTATCACGTTAAGATCCGGCTTGTAATCAATAAGTGCCGCTATCATGTCAGACCCCATGGCCTGAGCGGTCTTGCCGTTTTCTATAAGATAAAATATGAGCATCTGCTGCTCCGGCCTCACCTGCAGAAAATGATAGGAAAAGGCATCCTGACCGTCACGCAGCGCTCTTCTTAAGATAAAGCCCTGCACACGGTTTAAGGCCTCCTTCTGCTTATCGCTGAGGCTTATCCCCGCAGCCGTAGTCTTTGACTTATCAAGCTTTTTTTCATACCCGGGCATTTTTTCCGAAACATATTTTTCGGTAGTTTCGGCACCACCCTCGCCACCTGCATTATCTTCGGCATTTTCCTGCTCAAGTGCATGCTGATAGTTCTCAAATGCGTTCAAAAGAGCCGTTATGTCCGATCCTCTGGCTGCATCCCTGAATTTTTGTATATCGGCTGCGTAAACCTCAAAAAACTGCTTTACCCTGAGTTCTCTCTCCGATGCCTTTAAGAATTTTTCCTTCTTTTTATTAGCGGCAATAAGCTCCTTATAGCTTGATGCTATCTTCTTTATCTCATTCTTTGCGGTCCTGTTATCCTCTGACGGAGTGTTCAGCTCTTTAAGCTCCTTAAGATACATCTCCTGATTTTTTACAACGGTTTCTTCGTTTATGTTAAGCTGCTTTAAACGTATCAGATCCTGATAATATAAAATGAGCTCGTCATTCCTGTTTTCCGCCCTATAGAGCTCGTCCAGCTTTATCCTGAGCTGTTCGTAGCTTAATTTAAGCATCTCTCCTCTCGGAAGCAGTGCGTAATATTTATTCAAAGTCCAGCTTTCAAGAGTCTGATAGTACGCCTCTATATCCTTCATCACGGAAACCTTTGCCTGAAGCTCAAGGATATACTGCTTCTTTTTGGGACCGTTATCCTGCCTGTTATTTTCCTTATTTATGGCATTCTCAAGTACAGGAAGATACAGGGCAACCTTCTTTATTTCCTCATAGTGCCTTATAAGATTTTCCTCTCCGGAATTTCCGTCACTACCGTACAGATATCCCTTCAGGTTCTTTGAATGTTCAATTTTTTTCAGGATCGCTTGCGTTTCCCCTGCATCATAATCAACCCCCGCATTTTTAAGATCCCGGAGCCGATCCTGTCTGTCAAGCTTTATACGGGCATTTTTGACCCGGTGTGAATGTCGTATGGAATTTGCGGCCAGATTTAAGCCTATCCGGTTGTGCGCGTCAAGCACCTGTTCTTCAAGCGGAGCGTTTGCTTGAACCAGCGGAAGCTGTGCCGCGTTTTTCATTATCTTAACATCAACCCAGTCATCCTGCGTGTCAACCTGTGTAAGCTGTGTATCCCCTATATTAAGATGCGTAGCGACAGGCATCACGTTCAGCAGCTGCGGCTGCTGATTCAGATTAAGATTCTGGTTCTGATTTACATTAATATTCTGTGCATCGGCGTTTATATTGATATTCTGATTCTGATGCTGATGCTGCTGTTGTTCCTGCTGTTCCGGTCCGTTTTCCCCAACTCTTGGCATATCTTACACCCCCTTGTCTGTTAAGCTATAAAAAACGGCATTTGTGTCTTTGGTTATTTATACGAAAAGCCATGAATCTGAGGCAGATTTTTATCACTTAATCCGTTTCCTTTCCTCCCGCCGTGATTATCCACGGTGCGGGCTGGTTTTCAAACACGTTCTTGGAGGTAAGATATGATACGGCTATCTGTATGATATTTGCATCACTCAGGCCGTACTTAAGAAGGATATCCCTTATCGTGGCCGCTACCTTAAAATCAAGGGTGTAGATCACAAATGACATATCCCTGTTTATCGAGGTGAGGTAGGAAATCTCCTGCTCAAGACTTGCCGAGGCGACAAGCATCGTCACGTCCGGCACGGGCAGATCCTTAAAGGTGTCCTCTCCCACATGATCGACTATGATCACATTCTGAAGTCCGAACTGATTGACGTTTTCCTCCATAGTCTCCCTGTCACGCTCTTTATATTCAACCGCAATGACGGTTCCTTCACCGCACATCATCGCAGCCTCTACCGCGATCGATTCTCCCGAGATGACGCAGAGATTTTTGCTTTCATCTATCCGCATCTTGGAAATGAGCACCGAACGTATCTCAGACCCCACATACTTAACCGACCCTGTGGCAAACTTCTTGTTATCCATACCGAATTTTACCGTAGACCGGTAATTGGGATTTAATATGATCATCCCTGCGGATGCGTTGATACCGCGGTCTATCATTTCCGAGACCTTATTTCTCTTTATCTCTCCTTTAGGCTCTGAGCCCTCGTTATAGATCACATCGCACTCTCCGAGTCCCACATCCCACATTTTATAAAATATGTCGGTATGCCCCGCTTCGGTAAAGACGAGCACACAGCGGTGGGCTTCCACCGTGGGAATCAGATTCTTGTTTTTTCTCGTGATATCGAGTATCTTTACATGCTCAAGATCGATATCCGTATTTTCCGAAAAATACTGTAACCATGAAAGAATATTTGAATTGTTAAACAGTCTGTCTTCCATAACCCCGCTCCTTTATACAGTGATGCTTAAGCAACAAAGCAATTCGCGACAGCAGCTGCGGACAAGGATACCATTAATCCACTCCTCATAGCGACTCATCACTTGCATTTGCTCAAAAGCTCCTCCCATTTTTTGTCCACATATTCCTGGGCTGCCTCTATGGTCCACTCGTTCCCTTTCTTAAAGCAGTGTGCAAATCTTCCCTGTCGCCTCATAAATTCCTCTACAGGCAGTTTTTTCTTCGGCTCATAGGTGAGTCTGTATTCACCGTCTACTACCTCATATAATGGCCATACGCAGGTATCTATCGCAGCTTTGCAGATATCGATCAGGTCGTCTGCCGGATACTGCCAGCCTCTCGGACAGGGTGTGAGCACATTTACAAAGGTCGGTCCCTCCGTATAGATGGCTCTGTGCGCCTTTTCATGAAAATCCTTTAAGTTGCCGAAAAGAGTGGTCTGTGCCACATAGGGGCTTCCATGAGAGACCACTATCTGCGTCAGATCCTTTTGTGTCTGCTTTTTCCCCACCGATTCGGCTCCTGCCGGGGTAGTCGTGGCGGAGGCAAATCTGGGTGTTGCCGATGACCTCTGTGTGCCCGTATTCATGTAGGCATTGTTATCATAGCAGAAATAAGTAAAGTCGTGACCCCGCTCCAAAGCCCCGGATAATGACTGGAAGCCTATATCATAGGTACCGCCGTCACCGCCGATGGCAAGGATCTTGAATTTCGTTTCGGGGTCTATCTTACCCCTTCTTTTCATCACCTTATAGGCGGCCTCCACACCCGATGCGGTAGCCGATGCGTTCTCAAAGGCTGTGTGTATGTAGGAATCCTCCCATGCGGTAAAAGGATACTGGAAGGACGATACCTCAAGGCAGCCTGTGGCGTTGCAGATGACCGCCTTATCCTTCGGATCTAGGGCCCTCATCATGGCACGGCAGACTATTCCGGCTCCGCATCCTGCACAGAGCCTGTGTCCGGCATGAAAACGCTCGGGTTTGTTTAATTCTTCTTTTAAATTATAAGGCATTTGTTCTTTCTCCCATATGACTGTAAACAGGCCCGGTCTCACCGGTCTTAACTATCTGTCTAAGGCGTTCAAAAACACTCTTTGCGGCACTTACGGTAAAATCCCTGCCTCCGAGACCGTAGACTATATCTATCATCTTCAGGCCGCAGGAGGTATTAAAGAGAGCTCCCGCAGTTTCCGCAAAAAGCGGTCCCCCGCAGGCGGAAAACCCTTCGCTCTTATCCAAAACGGCTGCAGCCCTGCAGTTTTTCAGCGCCTTTTCAAGTTCGGGACCGGGGAAGGGTCTGAATACCCTTACCTTTATCACTCCCGCCTTTACACCCTCTGCTCTTAACCCGTCTACGGCAGCCTTTGCGGTGCCCGCCGACGACCCCATAAGGACTATGGCGATCTCGGCATCCTCCATCCTGTATTCCTCGATCAGACCGTATTTTCTTCCGAAGGTCCTTTCAAAATCCTCTGCCACATCGGTTATGACCCTGCGGGCATTTTTCATGGCCTCAGCCTGAGCCACACGCGCTTCCATATAGTAGGCTGAAATGCCGTAAGGTCCGACTGCAAGGGGATTTTTCTTTTTTAGGAGATAATTTTCCGGATGATACTGTCCGGCAAATGCCTTTACCGTATCATCCTCTTCAAGCTCTATATTTTCTATGGCATGCGAGGTGATAAAGCCGTCTAAGCATACCATCAGAGGAAGCCTTACGGACGGATGCTCTGCTATCCTGTGGGCCATCAGATAATTATCGTATACCTCCTGATTGTTTTCGGCATAAAGCTGTATAAAGCCCGAATCCCTCTCAGCCATTGAATCCGAATAGTCATGGTTGATGTTTATGGGACCGGTAAGCGCCCTGTTTGCTACAGCCAGTACCACCGGAAGTCTTAAGGAGCCTGCTACATAAAGAACCTCGTTCATATATGACAGTCCCGCAGAAGAGGTTGCAGTCACTGCCCGGCATCCCGCGGCCTCGGCACCTATACAGGCCGACAACGCCGAATGCTCGCTTTCCACACATATAAATTCCGTGTCCACCCTGCCGTCAGCCACATACTGCGCAAAATACTGCGGTATCTCGGTCGAAGGCGTGATGGGAAACATTGCGAATACATCGGGGTTTATCTGCCGCATGGCTACAGCCACCGCCTCGTTTCCCGAAAGTCTCTCCCTTATGCTCATCACACACCCCCCTCTTTCCATCTGATCGCTTCAAACGGGCAGGCTTTAATGCAGATGCCGCAGCCCTTGCAATGATCGTAATCAAAGTCCTCCCGTTTCCCTTCGCTGACCGGAATTGAGGAATCGGGACAATAAGGCACGCATAACAGACACTGCTTGCATTTATCCTCTATCCACTCAGGCGTCTTTGACCGCCATTGTCCCGTCTTTGTAAGACGGCTCGTACCCGGTTCGTATATCTCACATCCGACTGTCATATCCTGCCAGCTGATGTGCTCATTTATATCCTCTGCTTTAGTAAACATCTCTTATCCTTTCACCCTGTCCATTGCCGATATAAGGCACTTTAAGTTTCCCTCCACCACCTGCGGCTTTTTTGCAAACTTGTGCCTAAAAGACTCTTCCATATCCTTTAAGAACTGCTCTCTTTCCACGCACCCGCTTACGCTGACAACTGCAGCCAGCATCGGGGTATTGGGGAAGTATGCCCCTAAAAATTCAAGTGAGATCTCTCTTGCATCAATGGTGCAGATCCGGCCTTCATAGCCTTTAAGATCTGCCTTTATCTCTTCGGGACTTAAGGGGGAATTGATGATGACGGCTCCTTCTTTTTTAAGACCCGCGGTCACATCCACGCTCTTTAACAGGGTCTCATCCACGACCGCCACATAGTCGGGCTCGTAAATATTTGAATGCACAGGACACCTCTCCTTTGATATCCTGTTATATGCCGTTATCGGCGCGCCCGAGCGCTCGGGTCCGTATTCGGGAAAAGACTGGACGTAACTGCCCGCCATAAACGCGGCATCCGCCAAAAGCTGGCTTGCCGTCTTTGCGCCCTGTCCGCCGCGCCCGTGCCATCGTATTTCTATCATACTCCCTCCTAAATATATTTATGATATGAGCATCAAAAAGACCTGCCGCAGATCATGCAGGCATGACCGCTGCACGACCTTTTGACCCTGACTTCATCATATTATTCTACAGTCTGTACAGAGATTTTTCAAGAAATACCTTTTTCGTGTATGTGTACAATTTATGTAAGCTGCCTTAAAGCTGGACATTTTCAGATATGAAGCGTTCAAATTCTTTTCTCTTCACCAACTTCTTATGTCCTACATAAAGTACGAATGGACATCTTGATGCCTTGGGTAAAAGAAAAAGACCGGTTTCCCGATCTTTCTCAATAAATAGTATTCTATTTCTCTGCTGTAAACTTGAAGTTATACAGTTCCCCTCATGAATATTTTACAGTCACTCATTCACCATTATCTTTCTATAAGGATTATCTTTTGTTGCATCAAATCCGTCTAATAAGTATTCCTTCGGGATATATTTTGTATAATCAAGATCCATATAATAATTACAAAAAATCTCCTCCGCATAAATAATCCTGTTATTTCCATCCGTAAGAGCATAAACAAAGCCATTGTACTCATCTGCATAGATAGCCAACAGCTCATATGTTTTCTCTTCTACTACACTATAATAACCAATATAATCAGTAGAAGGATACTCCTTTAATCGAGTAATCTCAGAAGCATAATCATCAGGCGTGTAATCTATTACAAGATATCCGAGGTACTGGGCATCCCAGGGGTTATAATAGACCATTTTATAATCGACAACATCAGAAACATCCTCTATTTTACTTGGCCATATTGATTCATCCATACCCCATTTATTCCACTTGGAGTCGGAATTCTGTGCTTCAAATGACATATATTCCGTGTAACTCTCAATGTCATTATAAACCTCTGGTTTTGATAAAGCAGAATCGATAAGCATTATTCCTATAAGTCCAATTCCTGCCAATGTTCTCAATACCGCTACAGCAACTACAGCTATAATAATGCCATTAAGTATCTTTTTCTTAGTTGTCATAGAAACCGTAGTCTCCTTTACATATCCCGATTTAGCGTTCAGCCATCCAATCTTCCTTCGTCATCAAACTCACATGACCCGTTCGCTTCTCATGCATCAGAGGTACATCCACATTCTCCGATCGCCATTGATACCTGAAGCCGCATTTCTCCTGGACACGCTTTGACTTTTGATTGCCCTCATAATATCCGATCCAGACCTTCTGCATACCACAGTCCTCAAAGGCGTGGCGGAGCATTTCCTTCACAGCCTCAGGCATAATACCCTGACCCCAAA
>JAGBOJ010000064.1 GCA_017633935.1 Lachnospiraceae bacterium
CTCAGTATTTGTAGAGTTCTATATGCAAGCAAAATGTTATGGAAAGAAAAACGCTGTTGGCGTTGCAGATACAGCACGGTTGATTTCACGAATTAAAAACAGGCAATTCGGGATTATGGTTACAACATCATATATTGCGGATCAGGCGTACAAAGAAGTCATAGAAGATGGACATCCTGTTGTTTTTATAAATGGAAAAAACATAATTGATTACCTATTTGATGAATGCGAAATCCGAACTGTTGAGACGCTAAATAAATGGCTTGAGTTGAACTACGAGGATTAATTAGCAAACTTGAATGGAGAATAGAAAATGATTCAGGGAACTAAAGAAACTATTAACATTTTTAATCTTAAATTTGATCCGGAGAATCCGAGGGCTCTAATTGAATTACTCGGCGTTACGGACGAAACTAAAATCTTGGAATACATAGATAATGCGATGGATACGCTTTTGAATTTGTCTGGTTCCAATAAGCTTGTTGGCGTTATCAGCCATAGAGAAGAACTTATTGAGAATATTCCGCAGCAGATAAAGGTTTCAAAGGGTAAGGAGGGCAGCAGGGTTACGATTGAAACCGGAATCTGATACTGGTCGATACTGTATAAATAAGACATCGGATTAATAAAATTATCTGCTGCATGGTCAGATTAAAGGAGACACGGCAGATGCATGGCTGAAACTATTCATAGACCGGACGAGAGCAGTTGTCAACTGCAAAGCAGAAAACAGGAATTCAGGGAAGAGGTGCGGATTGTCGTAATCTCTTCCTTGACTAAAAAAATACTTGAGAAACGGCGTCCAAGAATTTATAATTTACTATAGTTAGCGAAGACTAACATTAACAAAAACTACGGTATATTGCTGCTGTAAATAGGGTATTAACGGAGGAAACAGGCAATGGGACTATTTAAAGATTATGTGAGTCAAACCAGAAAACCCGAGGGTTTTCTCGGAAAGATGATGGTGAACGGAATGAATGGCGGGCATGCAAAGATGGCAGACTGGGGGCTTTCACATCTTACATCCATTGCACCGGAGAGGATCGTTGAAATCGGATGCGGAGGAGGAAGAAATGCCGGGGAACTGCTTAAGAAGTATCCGTCTTCGCATGTTACCGCTATCGACTATTCCGATGTCTCTGTAAGTAAAGCATCTGCTTACAATGCAGACGCGATTAAGAGTGGTCGATGTGAAGTCAGGCAGGGAGATGTTTCAGCACTGACTCTTCCGGAGGGAGAGTATGATCTGGCAACAGCATTTGAAACTGTTTATTTCTGGCCGGGACTTAAGGAATGCTTTGCACAGGTGGCAAAGGTATTAAAGCCCGATGGAACCTTCATGATAGTGAATGAGTCCGATGGCACTGATGAGACCAGCCTTAAATTTGAAAAGATAATTGAGGGAATGAAATGTCATACCATAGGGGAGATAGAAGAAGCTCTTAAGGCAGCCGGGTTTAACAATGTCAGATCCGATCATCACAAGAGCAAACCGTGGATAACGGTTATCGCCAGAAAGTAAGATGGGTGTAATCTCGGAGGAGCAATTAAATGCTATTTTAAATTATGTGAAATATGACTGGGTCATGCAGATGGATTTATTTACCTGATACGCCGCATAATCACACAAAAGTATCATCGGTGATACTATGTTTCAAAAAACTGCGTACTTGTGCATCTTTGCAAACATCCTTTATTATATATATTGTAACGAAGAGATGTATTTGAGATACAGGAGATGCTTAAAAGATGAATACGATAATTGAAGAATTTATGGCACAGGTAAATGAGAATATAGAGGCATTGGCAGTTTTTGATAATGACAGAAAGCTTAGCAGGAGAGAGCTTCTTCAACTGGCAGATACGATAGCCTTAAGAATACCGGAAGGGTGCAAAAGAGTAGGTATAATAATGAATCATTCAGTAGAAATGATAGCCTCCATATTTGCGGCCTTACGGGTTGGAGCGGCATATATTCCGGTGGAACCATTTTTCCCCAAGGAAAGAATCAGATACATGATGGAAGAAGCTGAAGTGAGAGTACTTATCACTAACAGCGGGTATGCAGACAGATTTTCCGGGTTTACAAATATAATTGTAGACAAAGGATTTGCTATAGAGGAAACAGCCGCAGTTGGCGCTGAGTATGACGAAAAGGATCTTGCTTATATCCTTTACACATCAGGAACCACGGGTAAGCCTAAGGGTGTGTCCGTAACCAATGCAAATGTATGTCATTATGTGAGAGCATTTAGGAATGAGTTTCACCCTGCCTTTGGAGATATCATGCTTCAGCATTCTGTATGTTCTTTTGACATCTTTGTTGAAGAGGTATTTACAACTCTTTTATCGGGAGCGGCTTTGGCGATTCCTTCTGATGAAGAAAGAGCAGATGCAAAGAAGCTTATTGATTTTATCAGAAGAAATAATGTAACCATGTTAAGCGGGTTCCCATATCTTTTACAGGAAATCAATGATCTTCCTGAAATACCTAAGAGCCTCAGGCTCCTCATAAGCGGCGGAGATGTTATAAGGGCTTCTTATGTAACAAATCTTCTTGGAAAGGTGGAGGTCTACAACACCTATGGCCCTTCTGAGACCACAGTGTGTGCTTCATATTGCAGGTGCACCGATGAAAATATTCTTGAGGACGGTACATTCCCTGTAGGTAAGCCGGTGCTTGGTGTGGAAATTAAAGTCATGGATGACGAAGGGAGAGAGGTTACTTATGGAGAAGTTGGTGAACTTTGTATCTTCGGAGGCGGTGTTTCCAATGGATATATCGGTAACCGAAACGAAGAAAATAAGGCTTTTGTGAATACAGCCGATGGAAGGATGTATAGAAGCGGAGATCTTGGATATTATCTTCCTGATGGTAATATTGCTTTTCTTCATAGAAAAGATACTCAGATAATGATTAGGGGAAAAAGAGTTGAGGTAAGTGAAGTTGAAAATGTACTTACCAGGTCAGAGCTTATCAGACAGGCATATGTAGCACCAAAAGTGGATGACAATAATCTGTCCTATATGGTGGCTTATGTTGTGCCGGAAAAAGAGGACGTCAGGCTTGAGGATATTACAGATTATATGAAGGATTATCTGACAGATTTCATGATCCCGGAGTATTTTGTTGAACTTAAGAGTCTTCCGCTTAATGCAAACGGAAAGGTCGATAAGGCAGCGCTCCCAAACGTATTAAGGAAGGTGGCAGCGTGACAAATAATACATTAATAAAGGAGCTTGGGGCAGATGATATGGAACTGCTGCTTTCCCTTAGGATGGAGGTTTTATCAAATGTCTTTTCACAGGAAAAGAAAGAGCTTTCAGATTCTGAATGGGATGATATAAGGAAAGAAAATGAAAAATATTATAGGGAAGAGCTTGAAAAAGGCGGTCACGTGGCTTGTGCAATATATGTATCGGGAGAGCCGGCAGGATGCGGCGGAGTTTGTCTGTACAGAGAGATGCCATCTCCGGATAACCATAGCGGCAAATGTGCCTATCTTATGAATATATATGTCCGGAATACATACAGAAGACAGGGAATTGCAAAAGAAATATGTAATTATCTTATAGAGAGGGCAAGGGAAGAGGGCGCCGAAAAGATATATCTTGAAAGTTCCGATATGGCATTTGAACTATACAGGTCACTTGGATTTGAAGATATGAATGGTTACCTGAAATTAAATACGGTAAAATAGATATATGTAATATCGTAGATCATATTCGGAACGGAGGTATTATATGTCACAGAAAAATGAAGACTATATGTCATATGACGAATATCTGGTAAAAGTAAAGGAAGGAATATTAACAAAGGACGGGCATGGAGTATTCACTTTCCGATATGGGTAAGGATCTGTTCCCTGTGTTTTACTCAATCATGAACTGGGGATTTAAGCATGAAAAAGAGATATATGAAGCAAAAGAGGATAAATGAAGGATATACAGATGACAGAGTATGAAAAAGCACAGGCAGGGTATTAAGATATACAGACATAATGGCGGAGAAATCTGGGAAAGCCACCGGAAGAATGGTTGAAGCATGAATCTAAAGGCTATATCATATAACGGATCACAGATATACTCAGAGAGGCTCAAAAATGATTGAAGAGATCAGAAACAGGGAAGAACTGGTTGCGTTGGTGAACGAGACAGGTTTTCTGCCGTTCTTTTCCGGAAGGATAGAGGGCTTTTCACTTGAAGAAAACATTTCGTATGATGCATGGTATCAGGGGAGATGGAGCGGCAGGATACACTGGGATGCATGGGACTGGAAAGGGCAGGTGCTTCAGAACAAGGAACTTGTCTACGGAAAGTTCTTTGAAAAAAAGGCGGGCTTTATAAGCCTTAAGCTGTGGCCGGACTTCTGCAATTACCGCCGGGACGGATATGATTTTGATGCCAGATTCGATGACGGTCTGGCATCATATAAGGATAAGGGAGTTGTGGATTATATTACCGGTGCCGGGGCTATGCTGACTAAGGATATCAAGGACAGACTCAATTATAAGAAAGACGGAAATAAGGGATTTGAAACAGTGATCACCAGACTTCAGATGGAGACCTATGTTGTTCCGGTGAACTATGAATACAGCAGGCGAAAAAACGGTGACGAGTATGGATGGGGCAACTGCCGGTACGATATAGCTGAGAAATACTGGGGTGAAGAGCTGTGCAGATCCGCTTATAAGAAAAGTCCGTCAGAGTCACTTGAAAGGCTTCTAAAGCATATAAGAAAAGCGCTGCCAAAGCTGAACGAGGATGAACTCAGAGCATTGCTGAAAGGGTGAAATGATAAGAGGACGGGGAAAATTATTGAGGAATTGTTATGACGATACATCCTATTTCGCCTTTATATGATGAGAGATCGGAGATATTGATATTGGGCAGCTTTCCCTCCGTAAAGTCCAGGGAAAGCAGGTTCTTCTACGGACATCCGCAGAACAGGTTCTGGAAGGTGGTCTCTTCGGTATTTGATGAAGAAACGCCGGTCACGATACCGGAGAAAAAAGAGTTTTTACTGCGCAATCATATCGCGGTCTGGGATGTTATCCGATCGTGCGATATTGAAGGCTCGGCAGATTCGACGATAAGGAATGTCACACCGAATGATCTGAGTATCATATTGGAACACGCGGATATAAAGGCGATATTCGTAAACGGGAGAACCTCGGAGAAGTATTATATCAGGTATATGGAGCCGGTAATAAATATCAGGGCGGTCTGTCTGCCATCAACAAGTCCGGCAAATGCCGCGTGGAACACGGAGCGTCTGGTGGAAGCATGGAGAGTTATAAAGGATAAGATAAAAACCTAAGGATGCGGGAAGGAGAGATTATGGGAAATACGGGTGATGACAGTAAGGCTGTATCAAGAGGTTATCTTCACGGGGATTTCAGATTATTTCACAATACGGATACGCTCGGAACCGAGGTGGGCATACATTTTCATGATTTCTATAAGGTTACCTGCGTCAAATACGGTACGGGACGATATATGATCGACGGAAAATTTTACGATATAATGTCGGGAGATATAATCCTTGTCGGGAAAAATGTTCCGCATCAGCCTTTTTTTACGGAAGGGGAGCTCTATGACAGATATACACTTTATATATCACCGGCAATGATCGAGGATTTTGATATACCGGATTGTCATATATATGATCTGTTTTCATCGGGCAGCGGGAATGTGATCAGACCGAAGGAAGAGGACGCAGAAAAGTTTGAAAACCTGCTTAAAAGGATAGAAAATGAGAATGTCTCTTCATCATATGCCGCGCATCTTGCCGCAAGACTGTATGTTATGGGATTTCTTGTGGAAACCGGCAGGACCCGTGAAAATTCCGCACTCATCGTACCGCTGCATCTTCCCGAGGATGATATCATGCTGAATGTGCTGCGATATGTCAATGATAAGCTGTGTGAAAACATATCTGCGGCAGAAGTGGCTGAGCATCATAAAATCGATGAGCAGTCTATGCTCTCGGATTTTAAGAGTGCTTTCGGATGTTCAATGCAGGAATATATCACAAACCGCAGGCTGACAAAAGCAAGGGAAATGATACAGGAGGGCGCCGCTCCCTCAGATGCATGTTATGCTTGCGGATTTGGCAGCTATACCGGGTTTACGGAGGCTTACCGGAAGAAATTCGGGTCAGCACCGAGGCTTATGTTAAAGGACGATGCAAAGCGTTATGTCCTCACTGATTTTCTTCCGGAATAGGTTTAACTCTGTATTTATAGATCCTCGATTCGTAAGGACGAAGGAACCCGGGGATTTCCTTCCGGCTGTCTTTGGGATAGTTGCTCAGTACAAGCTTTCCTGCTTTTCCGGCATAGGTCTTTGGCAGATGAAACGGCACGGGCAGTCTTGAAAAGGAGCATAGGATCAGATAGCTTGTACAGCCGCAGGTCCTGCTGTACATATAGATATGCTTGTCACGCGGAAAATATTCCCTGTAATCTCCGAGTATCAATGTTTTGCTCTTTTTTCTGAGCTCAAGGCATTTGCGGTAAAAATTAAGAATGCTGTCAGGATCGTTTTCCTCGCTTTCGACATTGACCGTTCTGTAATTTTTATTTACGAAGAACCACGGCGTGTTTTCCGAGAAGCCGGCGTGTTTTTCGGCATTCCACTGTACAGGGGTACGTGAAGAATCACGGCTTGAAAGATGTATGCGGCGCAATCTGCGCTCAAATGTATCATTAAGGTGATATCTGTTAAAATTGGTCTTTGAAGAAATATCCATATAATCATCAATGGAATTAAGGCGGATATTTGTCATCCCTATTTCCTGTCCCTGATAGATAAACGGTGTTCCCTGCTGGAAAATATAGCTTGCGGCAAGCATTTTTCCGCTTTCCTTCCAGTATTTGGGAACTGAATGAGAAAAGATCCCGTACCGGCCGTCACCGTAGCGGCTGATCACTCTCGGATGGTCATGATTTTCAAGATAAAGCGCATTCCATGCTTTACCGTTCAGTGCATTCTGCCATTTTGTAAAAGCCTTTTTTAATTTCCTCAGATCAAATGGACGATGAATGTATTCGGTGTAAAGACAGTCTGCCATCATATGATCGAATGAAAACATCATATCAAGGGACCTGTCCGGACCGGTCAGATATTTAAGAGCCGACCTTACAGTGGTCATCGGTCCTTCTCCAAGCTGGAAGCAGTCATATTCCATGCATACATCCCTGAATTCCGCCATATATTCATGAATATGCGGACCGTCCTTATAATAGGGCATACCGTTGACGGCAGGTATAAAAGGGAGTCCGTTGGGCAGTCCCTCTTTTTTTGAAATGAAATTTATTACGTCCTCCCTGAAGCCATCCACTCCGAGATCAAGCCAGAATCTGAGAATACTTTTTACTTCCTCGCGCACCTTCGGATTATCCATATTAAGATCAGGCTGCTTTTTTGCAAAGAGATGAAGATAATACTGCCCCCGCAGTTCATCATATTCCCATGCACGACCTTCAAAAAGCGAGTCCCAGTTATTCGGCTTGTCACGCCATATATAATAGTCACTGTAGGGATTGTCTTTTCCCTTACGGCTTTCGATAAACCATGGATGTTCATCACTTGTATGGTTGATCACAAGATCCATTATGACCTTTAATCCCAGCTCGTGGGCTTTATTTAAGACCTTCTTAAACTGCTCAAGATCCCCGTAGTCGGGATGTATATTTTTGTAATCCGATATGTCATAGCCGAAATCGGCATTCGGTGAGGGATAGATCGGGGAAAACCATATACCGTCCACGCCCAGTGATCTGATATACGGTAATTTTTCAAATACTCCGTACAGATCTCCGATACCGTCATTATTGCCATCCTTAAAGCTGCGTATCCAGATCTGGTAAAAAGACATTTTCTTAAACCATTCCGTTGATCTCATAAGCCTCCTCCAAAGTTGATTCTATCTTTTTTACTCCTTCATCGACCTTTGCAAATACCTTTGCAAGATAATCGAAGGGCTCTTTTCTGCCAGAGACCAGTTTTCCGCTTTTTTTCAGATCGATCAGCTCCTGATACCTGCTGTATGCATCGGACACAGCATCATCCCACGAAATATAGATCTCATCCATTGCATGCTGTCCGGCCTCGTGCATTTTATCGTGATCGCAGCCTGTCCCTTTCAGGAGCTGTGCCATTGAAGCGGCCGTCTCATCTATAAGGAAACCGTTTCTTCCGTCGGTAATGCCTTCGGCTGCGCAGGAGTCTTTTATGAGTACACTTGCAAGACCGCAGGCGGCAGCCTCTCTGACTACAATACCGTTTGTGTCATATGTGGACGGAAAGAAAAAAAGATCTGCACGTGTGTTCCATGCTCGAAGGACATCCCTGTCATGCTCGGCACCTGCAAATATGATCTTTCCGGGTTTTTCCGACTTTTCCAGTTGAATGATATTACCGTTGTTTGATTTTATGTCGACCGAAAAGCCGTTTTCGACAGCTTTTTTTTGCATCTCATTAAGGTCCGCCCCGTCTCCTATAAAAACCATTCTGAAATCAACGCCATCTTCGGAAAGGAGCTTCAGGGCATCTATGATAAGAGGGAGTCCCTTATATTTCATGATCCGGCCGACAAATAAAAACAGAGGAAGCCCGATTGGAAGATCAAAGCCGGCAGTGGCTTTGGCAACAGCTTTTTCATCAACCCTGCCTTTCTTAAAATCAACTCCGTTTGAAACAACACGGTATTCGCCTTCATAACCCAAGGATCTTAAATTTTCACCGGCACCCCGGCTGACCGTCCAGACTTCATCACATGCCGAGATATTATCGGTAAGCGCCTTTGCGCTTTCATTCTGCAGAAATTCAAGCTTAAAGGCTCTTGCTATATCAACATCGAATTTTGTGTGGTAGGTAAATACCACCGGAGCATCGGTCTCGGCGCGGAGTATCCTTGCCATGATCGCAGAGGTCACCGGGCTGTGGGTGTGGATGATATCCGGTCTGAAATCCGCCATTGCATCTATGGCTTTTTTATCGAAGGGATTACCGGCGCGATATCCCTTTACGATCTGCGTCGTGTCTATACTTTGATAGGGTATGACCTTATAGGGATAAATATCGTATTCGGCATTCGGATAACGGGGGGTTCCGACCATTACCCCGGCTTCTTTGCTTTCCGTCAGGATCCTTGCGTAATTTAAGACTACGTTTGCCACACCGTCTATAACCGGTGGAAAAGAATCATTTATAAGACAGACATTCATATAAACCTCCGTATTTATGCCTGATCATCATTAAACCTCATCTATTTTACTACTTTTCACTGCCTTGTAAATGGTGTTTAAATGACTTAAAATAAAAACGATCATTTCAAAAGGAGATATCCGTAAAACAGATGAGATACTATACTATCAGAAAAGACGGCAAGGGATATGTGGCGATAAGCCCTGACGGAAAAAAGGGTTATATCCTTAAAAATTATATTACGATGAATAATCTGATCATTAGGGGACATGGCGGACATATACCGGGACTTGCGGAGGTGGTTGACTTAAAGGAAGTCGGGATATTGTCTCCCATACCCCATCCCAGACAGGATATTCTGTGTATGGGTATGAATTATGCGAATCACGCGGGTGAAGCGGCAAAATTTTCCGGTGATGCTTTTAAGACGGATAATGACAAACCGGTATTTTTTTCAAAAAGGGCAGCCTCGACTACGGGTACGGGCGATATCATCCCGGCGCATGAAGAGCTTACCGACAGTCTTGATTATGAGTGCGAGCTGGCGGTCGTTATCGGAAGGGATGCATACAGGGTAAAAGAGGCCGATGCATATGACTATATTTTCGGATATACGATAATAAATGATGTGTCCGCAAGAAATCTGCAGACGGGGCATAAGCAGTGGTATTTCGGAAAGAGCCTTGACGGTTTCTGCCCGATGGGGCCGTGCATAGTTTCCAAAGATGAATTTGAGTTTCCGCCCAGACTTGATATAAAATGCCGGGTAAACGGTGAGCTGAGGCAGGATTCAAATACCGGAAATCTGATAACCGGGATCGGAAGGATAATAGAAGTCCTGTCGGCGGGTATGACGCTTACGGCAGGAACGATCATAGCCACGGGAACCCCTGCTGGTGTGGCTATGGGAATGGAAAAGCCCGCATTTCTGAAAAAGGGTGATAAAGTGGAATGTGAGATCGAAGGGATCGGTATATTAAAGAATACGGTGGGTTAGATATATGAAAATATTGATCACGGGCGGACGCGGTTTTATAGGGAGAAATGTTAAGGAATATCTGGAGGAGAAAAATAAAAGAGGCTCGGATTATGAGATATATGCCCCGACAAGCTCAGAGCTTGACTGTGTGGATGAAGAGTCGGTAGAAAAATGTCTCAGGGATAATAATTTTGATGTCGTGCTTAATTTTGCCGTATATGCCGACAGTCCGGAAAATGACAGGGATGCATCCAGAATCCTTGAGTATAACCTGAGGATCTTTCATAATTTTGCAAAGCACAGTGGCCTTTACGGCAGAATGTTTTATACGGGTTCGGGGGCTGAATTTGATAAGCGCTACGATATCCGTCTTGCAAAGGAAGAAGAGGTGGGCAGGACAATCCCGGTAAGCCAGTACGGTTTAATGAAATATACGGTAAATGAGATCATCGAGAGGTCAGATAACATATATAACCTGAGATTGTGGGGAATATACGGAAAGTATGAATATTATCCCACAAAGTTTATCTCAAATATCTGCTGCAAGACCATAAAAGGCCTGCCGCTTTCAATCCGGCAGAATGTGTATTTTGACTATCTGTGGATAGATGATTTCCTGAGGATGCTGGACGTATTTCTGCACAGAAAATTAAAGTATCATTCTTATAATATGTGTACCGGAAGCCCGGTGGATCTTGTCACTCTGGCGCATACGGTGCAGGAGGTATCAAAAAAGGATACGGGGCTTTATGTCTGCAGGGAGGGTCTGGCAAAGGAATATACCGCGGATAATTCAAGGCTCCTTTCGGAAATCGGCAGTGATTTCAGGTATACTCCGCTTAAGGAGGCCGTAAAAAAGCTTTATGACTGGTATGTTGAAAATGAGGATATCATAGATATATACAAGCTGATATATTGAGGTGGCTGATGAAAAAGGTTTCAATAATAACCCCGTGCTATAATGTTGAAAAAAATCTGGACACATATATAGAAAAGCTTGAAATGCAGTCTGTGGGCATGGATGCGCTTGAAGTGATCATGGTGGATGACTGCTCCACGGACAACACACTTGAAAAGCTGAGAAAGATCGAGGAAAAATATCCCGAATCGGTGATGCTGATAGCGCTTGAGCAGAATGTCAGACAGGGGGCTGCCAGAAATATCGCAATGCAGTATGCGACCGCGGATTATATCCTGTTTTTGGATGCGGATGACGTGCTTCATCCCAAGGCTGTGGAAAAGCTCTTAAAAAAGGCGAGAGAGGATGATGCGGATGTCGTCCAGTTTCTGAGTAAAAATGTCTATGAACCGGGACAGATAAATATGGAGACAAAAAGCGGCAAAAAGGATATCTCTGTCGTGATCCGGGATGACCTGACACGCAGGATGTTTGTGATGAGCGATGCGGTGATACTGGGCTGCTGGACAAAGCTTTACAAAAGAAGCATCATCACGGACAACGGGCTCAGGTTTGCGGAGGGTGTTCTTTTAGAGGAGCCGCTTCTCACATTTACATTGTATTTCTATATAAATAAATTTTCGATCCTTAATGAATATCTCTACAATTATTATCAGAATCCGGAAGGGACCTGCAGAAAGCTTTTCTTTGACAGGGAGCATCAGTACGATAATGTTAAAGTTCAGTATGAGCTGCTGCTTGATCTTGAAAGGAGAGGGCTGCTTGAAAAATATCATGATGAGATCGAGGCAAAGATAGCCGACTGCTATTATTACCAGTCGGTAGCGAATCTTTTTGCGATAGACAGAGAGCTTGATATCGATGTATTAAACAATATGGCACAGACAATGAGGACTTATTTTCCGGATATAAGG
Organism: Lachnospiraceae bacterium; assembly: GCA_017633935.1. GTDB lineage: Bacteria > Bacillota > Clostridia > Lachnospirales > Lachnospiraceae > NK4A144. Next base: position 12,029 of record JAGBOJ010000064.1, read on the forward strand.
CGGAATCCTTATCTGAACACATATCCGCTTATTAGGGATAATCTGGATTTTCTTGAAACAGATTTAAATGAAG
>JAGBOJ010000065.1 GCA_017633935.1 Lachnospiraceae bacterium
AAAGGACGGGGTCTCCACGGTGCGTCTGAAGGATACTTATCTGGAGAGCATAAGGGTAAGGGAAAGATACGGTATTAAACAGCCCGGTAAAGAGGAGATAGGAAAGCACCTGAAAACAGTATCGTTAAAGCAGTTTGGGATGGATCATTTCCCGCGGTGGCTTAAATACTGCATAAGGAAGGTTCAGAGGATGATCCGCGGTCAAAAGAGGCTGGATGTCGTGAAAACAAAGAGGGGTTATGAGATTATTAAGTAGGAAGATTAAGGAAATATCGTCGATACTTTACAGGCGTCTGCTTTTTCCGTTTAAACGCCTGGGGTTGGAGATGTCATCAAAGAGCATTATGCTTCCCGGATCGTATGTCAAAGGTACTCATCTTTCGGGAAGAAACTATCTCGGGAAGAATACCGTACTAAGGAACTGCTTTCTGGGCTTTGGCTCCTATGTGAATAATAACGGCGATCTTACGGATACCGATATCGGAAAATATACGAGTATAGGTACAAATGTAAGCACGGTTATAGGCAAGCACCCTTTAAGCAGACAGGTCGCCATGCACCCTGCGTTTACGATCTCAGACGAGATCTTCGGATTTTCCTATACGGACAGGACAGTCTTTGATGTGTCACAGGAAAGAACCGTGATAGGAAACGATGTATGGATAGGAAATAACGTCCTTATAATAGGAGGGGTAAAGATCGGCGACGGAGCGGTAGTGGGCGCGGGTTCGGTCGTGACAAAGGATATTGAGCCCTACAGCATAAATGCGGGAGTTCCGGCGAAAAAGATAAGATACAGATTTGAGGAGGAGCAGATAAGCTCACTTCTTAAGAGGAAGTGGTGGGATGATGACGAAGCCCTTATAAGGAGTAATATCAGCAGATTTTACGATATAGAGGAATTTTTGAAATGACGCCGGCGATAGTTGTAGTTGCATATAACAGGGCAGAGAGCTTAAAGAGGCTTTTAGGTTCGTTAAAAAATGCCGCTTATCCTGTGGGTGTGAGTGTGCCCCTGATCATCTCCGTAGATAAGGGGGATAATGAGGATGTAATTGACGCTGCCGACGGATTTGAATGGGAATATGGTGACAAGCAGGTAATAACCCATGAAACAAATCTCGGTCTTAAAAAGCATGTCCTTGAGTGCGGGGATAAAGCGGTAAATTACGGAAGTGCGATAATCCTCGAGGATGATCTTATGGTATCCGAAGGCTTTTACGGATATACCCTGCAGGCACTTGAATTTGCAAAGGAGCATAAAAGCATCGGCGGCGTATCGCTATACAATCATCTGCTTAATGTTCATTCCCGCAGACCCTTCTGCGCTGTTGAGGACGGCTATGATAATTATTATTTTCAGTTCGCGTCCTCATGGGGGCAGGCGTATACGGGAGAAATGTGGTCGGGATTTAGGGAGTGGCTTTTAATAAATGACGGAAGGTCGATTGATGGAAGAGACATGCCGGATAATGTGAGCGGATGGTCGGACAGCTCGTGGCTTAAATATAATATCCGGTATCTTATAGATAAAAATATGTATTTTATGTACCCGAGGGTCTCTCTTACCACAAATTTTATGAGTGAGGGCACTCATTCAAAAAGCGCGACCGCGGATCTTCAGGTACCCATGCTTTACGGGCGGGGAAAAAAATATGTTTTTTCCGGACCGGATGAGTCAAAGGCAGTGTATGATGCCTTTTTTGAAAACAGATGCCTTGCGCAAACGATAGCGGTAAGAGAGGGTGTCGCTGCCGGTGAATGTATGGTGGATCTTTACGGACAAAAAAATTATTCGGGTGAAAAGGATATTAAAAGGCTTGTTTCTTCAAAGGCATTGCCCTACAGGGTTATTAAAAGCTACGGTATAAGCCTTAGGCCTCTTGAAGCAAATGTGATGTATGAGATACCCGGAGACGAGTTTTTTCTGTATGATACGGCACAAAAAGGAGAAATGCCGGTAAAAAGCAGCGGGGAGAGGCTTTTATATGACAACAGGGCTCTTAAGCTTAAGGATATGGCGGGGATAATAAAGCACAGGATAAAAAACGGCGGTCTGCGGCGTTAAGGGAATGATCTTATGTGTGGGATATTAGGGATAATCAACAAAAAAACAGAACGGTCACTGGCAAGCTACTGCCTTGATAAGCTAAGGCACCGCGGACCGGACGGCAGCGGACTCTGGCAGGAGGGAGGAGTCACACTCGGGCATCGCAGACTTGCGATCTTAGACACCTCCGAAAACGGGGATCAGCCGATGTTTTACGGCGCGGATGACAGGTACGCGATAATCTACAACGGAGAGATCTATAATTTTATCGAGATAAGAAACGAGCTTATATCCTTAGGCTACAGCTTTAAGAGTGACAGTGATTCGGAGGTGATACTTGCCTCCTTTATTGAATGGAAGGAAAAATGTCTTGAAAGATTCAACGGCATGTGGGCATTTATCATATGGGACAGACTGGAAAAAAGGGCGTTTATAAGCAGAGACAGATTCGGTGTAAAGCCGCTTTACTATATAAATCCAAGCGAAGGGGGCTTTGCCTTTGCCTCTGAGATGAAAGCCCTGATGCCGTTACTTAAGGAGATAAGAGCAAACAGGAGGATAGTGTGCGATCCGGCGCTTACCGTATTTTACGAGGCCACAGAAGAGTGTGTGATCGAGGGAATAAAGCGTTTTCCGGCTGGAAGCTGTGCATGGCTCGATGACTCGGGTATCAGAATAAAGAGGTGGTGGAACACCCTCGACAATCTTATTACCGACAGACTCCCTATAGATTATGAAGGACAGGTTGAAGAATTCAGGGAATTGTTTCTGGATGCCTGCAGATTAAGGATGAGATCCGATGTGACGATAGGAACGGCTCTTTCGGGAGGTCTGGATTCTTCTGCCGTGATATGCTCAATGGCTCATCTTGAAAGCTCCTCCGGTGACGAGAGGATGAATAAGGACTGGCAGCATGCGTATGTGGCGACCTTTCCGGGGACGACCATGGATGAGAGTATATATGCAAAAAAGGTTACGGATCATCTCGGGATCAGGGCGGATTTTGTGGAGATAGACCCGCTTAAGGCCATAGACGGATTTGATGAAATGATATATCTGTTTGAGGATGTATATCTTACGAGTCCGATACCCATGATGCTTTTATACGGAGCACTGAAAAAGGACGGTACTACCGTGACCATAGACGGGCACGGTGCCGATGAGCTTTTCGGAGGCTATACCTTTGATTTCATAAATGCCCTTAAGGATGCCTCCTCCAAAGAAGAAAGAGATATGGTGCTTAATGCCTATATCGATTCCTTCCCAAAGGACGGAAGCAATATGGCGTTAAAGAACGGCACAAAGACCGGAGTATACCTTAATTTTATTAAAAGAAGCGTAAAGGACAGGCTGCTTAAAAGGACGGGAAGGATAAATGCGCCAAAGCCCGTAGAGCATCCGGCATTTAAAAAAATGGACACTCTTAATAAGATACTCTACAGATCAAGTCATGAAAATATCCTGCCGACGCTGCTGAGAAATTATGACCGGTACAGTATGGCAAACGGAGTGGAGATCAGGATGCCGTTTATGGACTACAGGATAGTGTGCTTTGCCATGTCTGTGGGCTTTAAGTCAAAGCTTCACGGGGGATATTCAAAATCCATTATAAGAGATGCGATAGCACCTTACATGCCGGAATCGATAGCTTACAGAAAGACCAAGATAGGCTTTAACACACCTGTTGTTGAGTGGATGAAGGGACCGTTAAGGGAGTATTTTACCGACACCGTAAACAGCAGTGATTTTAAAAGCTGCGAGCTGATAGATCCGAAGAGTGTAAAAGAGATGGTGATGGGGGTCATTGATAATGAAGGGGCTTCCTTTGCAGACGGTGAAAAAGCGTTCAGCTCCTTATATCCCTATCTCTGGGAGAAAAATATGATCAGGAGGAAACCCTGAAAATGAGCGTTTTTTCAAAGCTGAATTATATTTTTTCAAAGAAACAGAAAATACAATCGGTGTTTTTGTGCATCGGGCTTTTTATAGGGGCGCTTCTGGAGCTTGTCGGAGTCTCCTTTATCACGCAGTTTGTTTCTGTACTTACCGAGCCTTCAAAGATGCAGGAAAATGCCCTGCTTAAAGCGGCATGTGATCTGCTCGGCATAAGCGATGAGAATGAATTTTCCCTTATAGCCGGAGGTGCTTTGATACTTGTTTATCTCTTTAAGAATGTCTACCTCCTGTGGCTTAACTATATGCAGTATACCTTTATCTACGATAACCAGCTGATCATTTCGGGCAGGCTTATAGACTGTTATCTAAAAAAGCCCTATACCTATCATCTTGATAAGAACTCCGCGGAAATGGTAAGAAATGTGATGCTTGATTCCGAAAGGCTCTTCCAGATGCTTTTAAGTGTATTCTCTCTTCTTTCGGAAGCCCTTATATGCGTGCTTTTAAGCGTCTATCTGTTTGTCGTCGACTGGACGATAACCGTTTCGGTCGTGCTTATCCTCGGCGTGTTTACAGGATTATATATGCTCTTATTTAAGAATAAGGCAAAGGAGTACGGTAAGATAAACCAGAAATATGACGGAAAGATGCATCAGTCCATAAATCAGGCGTTGGGAGCGGTTAAGGACATAAAGATCCTGCACAGGGAAAAATATTTTGTGAATGCCTTTACGGGGTATGGCAGGAAAAAGATGACTGCCGTAAGAAATAATAATGTACTCGGAGTCGTACCCAAGTATGTGATAGAGACTGTCTGTGTGGGGGCGATACTTGCCGTGCTCATGGTAAAGATCTATCTGGGAGGGAACTTAAATTCCATGATCCCGCAGCTTGCGGCATTTGTTGTGGCTGCCTTTAAGCTTCTGCCTTCGGCAAGCAAGATCAATAATTACGCAAATTTCATCATCTTCTTAAAGCCATCTGTCGACCTGATCTACAGGGACATAAAGGATACGGAGGATATGAAGGATTATGAGATATCCGATGAAAACGCGGATACGGAAACAAAGCAGGCGGATTCGATCGATATAGAGGGCCTTTATTACAGGTATCCGCATACGGAAAAATATGTTCTTCAGGATGTGTCGCTAAGAATTCCTTTAGGGAATGCGGTAGGGATAGTGGGACCGAGCGGCGCGGGAAAATCAACGCTTGCAGACCTTATACTCGGGATACTCACTCCCGAAAAGGGACGGATAATGTACGGAAATACGGATGTACATAAAAATCCCATCAAGTGGTCGAAAAAGCTGGCATATATACCTCAGTCGATATTTCTTTCGGATGAATCCATAAGAAGCAATGTCGCTTTCGGTATCGAAGAAGATGAGATAGATGATGAAAAGGTCTGGGACGCGCTTAAGGAGGCACAGCTTTATGATTTTGTAAAGGGGCTTCCCGATAAGCTCGATACCATGGTCGGAGAGCGCGGAGTGAGGCTTTCGGGAGGACAGAGGCAGAGGATAGGAATAGCAAGGGCCCTGTACGATGATCCTGAGATACTGGTTCTGGATGAGGCTACATCCGCTCTTGATAATGAGACGGAGGCGGCGGTCATGGAGGCCATAGATTCGCTTATGGGCAGAAAGACCCTGATCATCATAGCCCACAGGCTTACGACCATAGAAAACTGCAACATCATCTATCGCGTTGAAAACGGAAAGGTGACGAAAGAGGGAAGAAAAGCAGGAAGGACAGATATTTGAAGCCTAAGCTGAGTGTGATATTTATCACCTATAATCATGAAAAATATGTTGAGAGAGCGCTTAAAAGCGTCCTTGACCAGATCACGGATTTTGAGTATGAGGTCGTGGTGGGTGAGGACTGCTCCACCGACCGGACAAGGGAGATCATTAACAGGGTCGTTGACGCTTATCCGGATAAAAATGTAAGGCTTCTTTACAGGGATAAAAATCTCGGGAGACCGACCCTAAATGTTTATGAGACTACAATGGCCTGCAGGGGAGAGTATCTGGCTTATCTTGAAGGCGATGACTACTGGACCGATATGCACAAGCTTCAAAAGCAGGTGGATTTTCTTGAAAAAAATCCCGGCTACATAGCCTGTACGCATTCCTGTGTCATGGTCGACGAAAATTCCGGTGAGATAAAGGAGCCGGAACTGCTTGAGGCAGGGAAGCTTTATGACTGGAGCGGACGTTTTACCTATGAGGATTTTAAATATTCAAAAAAATGGCCCGGTCATTATGCAAGCCTTGTATCCAGAAATATATATCCCGAAGGCAGGTATGATTATACCATTTTATACAGGGCCCATGATTTTGTGGATGATGCTATTATCCTTCTTTTTCTGCTGATACAGGGTGATATCTACAGGATGGATGAAACGATGAGTGTCTGGAGATATGTCAGGAAAAAGGGCGGCGCCAACTGGAATTCGATCGCGATGAAAAGGGATATTATAAGAGATGACTGCTATCTTTCACAGACCATGACAAAATGGCTTAAGCAATACACAAAGATATCGGAATACGGTGTGCAGAGGGCAAAAAAGGATTTTGAAACCGCTCTTAAGATGTATCTGAAAGCACCTGACAGAGAGAATAAAAAGTTTTTGACGGATATGTACGAATATAATATAAAAGAGGTGGTGTGTCCCGGAAGGAAGACTTCTCTTTTTATTTACAGTGTGAAATGTATATTTGATAAGCTTTTTAATATGAAAAAGGCATAGGGGTATGATAGTTTTAAGGTTTACGAGCGGACTCGGCAATCAGATGTTCCAGCATATGTTCTATCTGTATCTTAAGGAGCACTATAAGGAGCACGAGGTAAAGGCTGATCTGACATGGTTTAACTGGCATAACGAGCATCAGGGCTACGAGCTTTTAAGAGTCTTTAATATAAAAATGAATGAGGCTTCAAGGAGTGAGGTGCTTAAGGTAAGCGGGGTACTTCCCCAGGATTTTCCGGGAGCATATTATGTAAACAGAGTGATAAGGCTTTTTACGGAAAAAAAGACAAAGCCATTTATCGTGGATGAAATTCCGCCGGGATATATGCTTGATAAAGAAAAAAACTGGTATATAAGAGGCTTTTATACCTCGGAGGTTTATTACAGGGATTATCTTCATAAAATGGATACCGTGTTTGATTTTCCCGATGAGGAAACAATGGGTGTAAAAGAGGCAGCGGATGAGATAAGAGCCTGTGAGTCGGTATCGGTGCATGTAAGAAGGGGTGATTACCTTTCTCCGGTCTATGACGGGAAATTCATCAATCTGGATGATGGTTATTATAAGAGGGCTGTGGACAACGTGACGGCAAAATATCCGGATGCGCATTTCTTTATTTTTTCGGATGACAAAGAATATGTCGAAAAAAGCTTTAACTGGCTTGAAAAAAAGAGTATAGTGACAGGAAATGACGGAAGGGACAGCTATAAGGATATGTATCTTATGAGTATATGCCGGCATAATATAATCGCAAATTCCACATTTTCAACATGGGGTGCGCTGCTTAATAAGAATGAAAATGCAACGGTAATATACCCGAAAGAATATCTTAAGGACAGCGAGAGCGAAGAAAAAAATATATCCGGCTGGGTCAGGATATGATAAAGGATGGTAACAGGTTTAGGAGGAGTTTATGAACGAAGCGGCAGATAATATGCGTATTCACGAAGTCAGTGAGTTTGAGAAGATAACGGAGGTCTTCGGGGAAAATGTATTCAATGATACTGTGATGAGGCAGCGTCTTCCCAAAAAGGTCTACAAGGATCTTAAAAAGACCATGAATGAGGGTAAGAAGCTGGATTCGGTGACGGCTGAGGTGGTAGCCTACGCTATGAAGGAATGGGCCATAGAAAAGGGCGCTACTCATTTTTCACACTGGTTTCAGCCTTTAACCGGGATCACAGCCGAAAAGCATGA
>JAGBOJ010000066.1 GCA_017633935.1 Lachnospiraceae bacterium
GTCTTATCTTTCATTATATGAAAGCCTCTGTCCATTTCTTCAAGCTTCAGTCTGTGCGTGATAAGTCTTTCGGGACAGATACTGCCTTCTAAAAGCCTCTGCATCACAAATTGCCAGTCATCCGGAGCATCCTCCGCAGGATCTCTGCTCAAAAATGTCGAATTCCATGTTCCCTTGAGGGTGAGTTGATGTCTGAGGATCTTCCAGTATGTATCCTTCGGAAACGACATATCCGAATAAGGATTGCCCACAAGAAGTATCCTTCCTCCCGGTGCAGCAGCATCTATTCCAAGGCTTATGCACTCGTTCCTGCCGACACACTCAAAGAACGCATCCGCACCTGATACGGTACCGGTTATCCATTTCAGGGCATCATCTTCTCTGCTGTTGCACCAGTTTTCCTCCCTGATCCCAAGGCTTAATGCGCGTTTCTTCTGCTCCGGTCTGTTTCCGATCACATATACATTTTCAAAGCCCTGATCCAAAAGAAACATCACAAGCAGAAGACCTATAGTACCGAGTCCGCAGACTACAAGCTTTGCATCCCTGCAAAGCGGTGTACCGCAGCCATTAAGAGCCAGATGCATCGCATGGGCAGCCACCGCCATCGGCTCAAGCATCGCACCCTCTTCAAAGGAAACCTCATCAGGAAGTTCTATCAGGTTTTCTGCCGGTACCGTCACATACTCCGCAAAGGCTCCGTCCCTTCTTGAGCCTATATAGTCATAATTCCTGCACATTTCAGGGTGCCCTGCCTTACAGGGTCCGCACGCCCTGCAGGGTATCAGCGGAAATATTCCCACACGCTTTCCCGTCCACAAGTCCGGCACATCCCTGCCTGTTTCCTCCACTATCCCCGAAAATTCGTGTCCCGGGATAAGCGGCATCTTATGTGCCCCCGTCTTAAATATCCTCGGGATATCCGAGCCGCATATTCCGGCAGCCATAACCCTTATCAGAACCTCTCCCGGATTGATCACCGGCTTATCCACGCTTAAAAAGCCGATATCCCCTATGCTGTTTAATCTCCATGCTTTCATCATATACCCTGATCTGTAAGCTTTCCTGTTTGTCTTTTCCGCTATTGTGCTGACACTAACTGTATGAATCTTTTAAGATCCCCGTTTGTCGTTATCTTAAAATTCTTCTCATCACCCGAAACGGTTACTATATCAAGTCCCGATAACAATGCCGGCTCCGCGGAGCCGGAAAGCTCAAGCAGCTGTTCCTTTTTCAAGGCATTGTTTGCCGCAAGATACCTTCCAAGTACGAAGGCTTCCGGAGCCTGTCCGGCAAGAAGCTTTGATCTGCGGATCGTGCTGCTTAATTTCTTTCCGTCCTCGCTAAGATACACGGTATCCTTAAGTGGAAGGACCGGAACCGCCCCGTCATGCCCTTTTACGGCATTTAAAACATCACTTATCATATCATCGGAAACGCACGGACGCACGCCGTCCTGTATGAGTACGACATCCGACTCATCGGCATATGCGCTGATGTCCTTTAATCCGTTTATTATGGAATACTGCCTGTTCTCTCCCGGCTCGGAAAATCCTTTTAATTTTGAAGCATCCGGCAATTCCGTGATCATCGGCTCCCACCATGCCCTGGCTGCCACCACATGTACCGCATCGATCATTTCATGGGCACATAGGGACTGAAGGGTATATATTATGATCATTTTGCCGTTTACGGTCACATATTGCTTTGGTACATCCGAGGCAAGGCGCCTGCCGATACCTCCGGATAATACAAGTGCTATATTCATCTAAAAATTCATCTCCCGTATCATCTTTATAGTTTCCTTATACGGACTTTTCTGTCCGAAAAGAAGAGTCGTGCCAAGGACAAAGCCCTTAACGCCCTTCGGGGCAAAGGTCTTTATCTTATCTGAGCTGCAGGCCCCGTCCCAGTAGATATCAAAGTGCATCTCTTTTTTGATGGCAAGCAGCCTTTCATATTTTGAGCTGACATAGGGCATAAACATCTGACCCGCATTTCCCGGGTTTACCGACATCACAAGAACCTTATCCACTATCTGAAGCATCTCAAATACGGTTCCGACGCTCGTTCCCGGATTTATCGCTATTGCAGGAATGATCCCCGCATTGATTATCTTCTGCAGCGTTGTGGACGGGTGGTACTCCGCCTCCGGATGAATATAGATCGTATCTCCCGGTCTTAAGGCATTTATAAAAAGATCTATGGTGTTAAGAGGATGCTCGACCATAAGGTGTACATCAAGCGGCTTATCCGTTAATGACCTGATACACTTCAGATCATTTAACGACATGGCAAAATTCCCCACATAACGCCCATCCATAATGTCAATATGAAAGGAGTCTATACCTCCCTCATCCAACTCCCTGACTTCCTTTTCAAGATTGCGATAGTCAGCGCACATCATGGAAGCCATCAGTTCAAAATACATATCACCTTTTTTTGTATTATCCGCTTCCAAAGCAGCCCTCCTTACACCTCACAATTCTGTATCATGACCGGCTTACCGGTCTCCTTATATAACCATACCACACTGCTTGAATCGCCGTAATAAGCATCACTTATTGCTATGGCTCTGTCGAGCTCCGGTGAATCATCATAGATGCCCCAGCCCTCTGCCCTGTACTTATTCACAAGATTCTTATACTCCTGCCACAGATCCGGTCTCATTGATGTAAGCGTTGCCTCCATCAGCGGATGAGGTCTCCACAACAATGCCACATCATCCTTATTTTCAATAAAGATTTCAAAGACCCTGCGGATCTTATCCAGCATCTTATCATTTTCCTGAAGCAGAGCACTTACGGTCGTATTATAAAAAATTATCTTCTTTTTTTCTCCGTCACCCTTATAGATGACACTCTTCCACTCCTCCGGGATCTTAAAATCCTCCGCCCTTAAGTTCTTCACACGCTCCAGCTTCGGAGAACCGCTTCCCTCGATCTTTTTTTCCCAATAGCTGCGGGTATTCTCTCCCACATACCTTGTCATCACATCAATATATACCTTGCGCCAGTCCTCCGACTGCACTATGACCCTGTGCGCATTGACAACGGCAGGCAGGGTGATAAAATGCTCAACTCCCTTTACCGCCTCCTTATTTGACGGATCGATATCCCCAAGTATGAAATACGGAATGTAGACAAGCTCGTCCGTATAATCCTTAAGCTTTGAGGAATAATATTCCGGCGCAACACTTGTCACATAATTTGCCTCGTCATAGGGATTGTGAATGTAGATAGCCTCCGGGTGCATCGCCTCAAGGTCATATTTTGAATAAAGCCCTACCGGAACCTCCGGAGGAAACATATTTCCTTCATAGTGAAGCTCACACAGTCTGCCCTGTGAATCACGGTCATAATAAGGAATAGGGATCACCAGGGCTGTCACATCGGGATCTGCATCCATCTTTTTCCAGACGGACTCAAGAGAATCCCACATTGAGGCCTTGTATGGCAGGAACACCACCAAACGCTGAGTCGGTATTCTGCTTCTGATGCCGTTTGACACACTGACCATCAGCTTACGGAGCTTTTTTTCCGCCTTTATCGCATTGACCGTGGCTCCCGATCTGATATCCTCCCCGATCTGCCACAATACTTCGCAGTACTCCTCCAGCAGATGCACCTCCTCCGTGCCTTCACCCTCGGTGGATTCAATGGTCTCCCCGACCTTAATGGCTCCCTGCTGACATTGCCCGAGCAGCTCCGCTGCCGTGTCATACTGCTCTTTTTCTATGCATTTTGTGATCTCACCATGTGCCTCATCCAGAATGTCAATGGTCTCAAGGCATTGGGTTTTTATGTATTTTCGCAATGCTTACACACTCCTGAGTATAAATCTGATGATAGCGGCATTTAGGAACCGTCGCACCCGGGGCAAAGGATACTTCTGACCCCAATATAATATAATAATGTCATTGGCGGAAATTGGCAAGGAATTTAGGTGGATATACTTAGTGAACATCGGAAAACTCATCTTGCAGCGTTAGAACTTGAAATAATGATTGAAAATAAAAGGGTGAAATGATAATTTATAGAGGCATGGGAAACCATGTGGAAAAGTGCCCACAACGAGGTGGTAGCCTCCCGAGCCAATGACCGGCTTGCCGGAATACATAGGAAGGGAGGTGGCGCGTAAGCGCAAATAAAAATGCCTCTCTCGTCTGCCAACGGGAGAGGCGGCTCTCTATGAGAGATTGACCTATCTTCGGGAGCATCCACTAAGGAGTGGGTGCTTTTCCTTTGTCTATAATATATCATTCTGCGAGGATGTCTGCAAGCACTATTTTTTGCTCGTATAGCTGATTTTTGTATGATATAAGGACCTTTCAGAAAGACTTGGATCGCCTGCGGAAAAATCAGTTTTAATGACGGTCTGCTCCAAATGGTAATTACGGTCTCAGTTTGACGCTTACAATCTCGCCACTATGTATACAGCCTGCAAAGCGTGTGGACGATATTCAGCTTGCCGCCGAACTTGTCAGAATTTTCCATAAAATACAGCGTTTCCAGTGTCTCGGCCATGTAGCCGATGTAGCGGTCGGAGCGAGTTATAAATGAATTTCACCCGAGTGAATGACATATCTGATAAAAGTCCTGTGGCCGAAGAATGAATTCTCTCACTCATCAACAGAAAAAGAATCTATGAATAAAATAACCTCATCGCTATCCATTGCTCCCGCATCAGCCATTCCATAGCCCTCATCATCAAACTCAGTCACAATTATATCGCTATGCGGATCATGAGAACTCTTGCAACAATCTGTATAATCGTATCCCAGCAAGGCAACATTTCTTTGATTCTCAACCACAAGATAATAATGAAATTCAGGAAAAAGCGTATTTCCAATAGTCACATTATGGGCTGTCACAAGATATCCATCAAATGTGTGACCGCTTGCTGAAACAAACTGCTCTTTATGATTGCTACGTCCATCACAGTATTTCTTTATGCGATCCAAGTCTGGGGCAGAAAGATCGCTATTGAGCACCTTAACGGAAATA
>JAGBOJ010000067.1 GCA_017633935.1 Lachnospiraceae bacterium
AAAAAGAAAAACCGGACGATTCTTAACCGTCCGGCATCTTTATCTTTTTCAGTCCGCTGCGATGATCTCTTTCTTATTATAAGTACCGCAGTTTAAGCATACTCTGTGGGGAAGCATCAGACTTCCGCACTTCGGACACTTTACAAGATTCATAGTGTCCATCTTCCAGTTTGCTCTCCTCTGATCCCTGTGACCCTTTGAGGATTTATTCTTGGGGCAAATAGACATCTCCTTACACCTCCTATCGCTTCTTAAATATTCAAACCCGTATCAGGAAAAATCCAATACATTTTTTATCACACTCGTCCAATTATACAGATGACACACCTTTTTGTCAATGATTATTTTTTACTCTCCTTCGTCTCCCCCGTACTGCGGATACTGCGAGAATGAAAACATTGTAAAAAAGCATAGCCGAAAGCACACCGATCATATCGATCATGATATCCCTTATTTCGCCGGAACGGCCGGTCACGAGTGTCTGATGATATTCATCCGTAACAGAGTACAGCAAACTGATAAATCCGCAAAAAAGGATATTCACCGCCTCATTCCGTATAATTATCCCCATCGGTATGACCAGAAGCAAAAACAGCAGCCCGTATTCACACATATGCGCGGTCTTTCTTATATAAGGCTCCAAAATAACGATAAGCTGTTCCCTTGTATAACTATCGATATCCGCAAAACGTGATATAAAATTTATAAGGCGTCCGGTCACCGATACGCTCTGATATGTGGAGCTTACGGCAGACATGGCGGAAAACCTGTAAATGGCAGTCATCCAGAATACGGCGGGTATAAATCTTAAAAATATTCTAATGACCCTCTTCATCCCTGACTATCGCTATATGTACATCCTTAAGCTGCCTGTCCTCCACCTCGGCGGGAGCACCCATCATCACATCCTGCGCATTCTTGTTCATAGGGAAGGGGATGATCTCCCTGATGCTCTCCTCTCCGGCTATCAGCATGACCATTCTGTCAACGCCGGGAGCGATCCCCGCATGAGGCGGTGCCCCGTAGCAGAACGCATTGTACATGGCAGGAAACTTTGACCTTACATCCTCCTCATTAAGTCCCACTATCTTAAACGCCTCTATCATAATCTCGGGATCGTGATTTCTGACAGCGCCGCTTGAAAGCTCCACTCCGTTGCATACAAGATCGTACTGGTAAGCAAGTACGGAAAGAGGGTCCTTTGTTTTAAGCGCCTCCATGCCACCCTGAGGCATAGAGAAAGGATTATGGCAGAATTCCAGCTCACCGCTTTCCTCCCCGATCTCATACATCGGAAAATCAACGATCCAGCAGAACTCATATGCCTCCTTATCCATATGTGAAGGACATATCTCTCCGAGCGATTTGATCAGTGTACCGCCGGTCTTTAATGCCTGATTTTTGCTGCCGGCTGACAGTCCGACAAAATCCCCGTTCTTAAGATTCAGCGTCTCAATTATCTTTTCGGCTCTTTCCTGTAAAAACTTGGATATGCCTCCGGCGATCTCATTATTGTCACCCATTTTAAACCAGTAGGGCTTTGCACCCGAGACCACCTCTACATCCGCGCAGAGCTTATCTATTACCTTTCTTGAGCCCTCAAATCCGCTTACGACCACCGCCTTTATGACATTTCCCTTATTAAAGGGCTCAAATCCGCAGTCACTAAGCAGCTCCGTCACATCCTTAAGTGTAAGGTCGATCCTTAAGTCGGGCTTATCCGTGCCGTATTTTTCAAGTGCCTCAAGATAAGGTATCCTCTTAAAAGGTGCAGATGAAGCCTTCTTATATTTCCCGTACTTTGCAAAAACGGGCGGCAGCACATCCTCAAGCACGCTGAACACATCCTCCTGTGTTGCAAAGGCCATTTCCATATCAAGCTGGTAAAACTCTCCCGGAGACCTGTCCGCACGCGCATCCTCATCCCTGAAGCACGGCGCGATCTGAAAATATCTGTCAAATCCCGATGCCATAAGGATCTGCTTAAACTGCTGCGGTGCCTGCGGCAGAGCATAGAATTTCCCTTCGTGAAGTCTTGAAGGCACCAGATAATCGCGCGCTCCCTCAGGAGACGAGCAGGTAAGTATCGGCGTAGTGATCTCCATAAAGCCATGCGCGTTCATCGCATTCCTAAGCTCACTGATCACCCTGCTCCTTAATACGATATTCGCCTTTACCGCGGGATTCCTTAAGTCAAGATATCTGTATCTGAGTCTCGTGTTTTCATCGGCTTCCCTTGATCTGTTTATCTCAAACGGAAGCTCGTTATAGATACATCTTCCGAGCACCTTAATATCCTCCGGCACCACCTCTATATCACCGGTCGGAAGATTTGCATTCCTGCTTGACCGTTCGCGCACGGTTCCCTTTACACTTAATGTCGTCTCGCAATTAAGCGATGAAAGCTTTTCCATCATCTCCTCGGTTTCTATTACGATCTGGGTC
Organism: Lachnospiraceae bacterium; assembly: GCA_017633935.1. Classification (GTDB taxonomy): domain Bacteria; phylum Bacillota; class Clostridia; order Lachnospirales; family Lachnospiraceae; genus NK4A144. The sequence continues at coordinate 2,446 of JAGBOJ010000067.1, forward strand.
GTGCCGTAGAAATCACGCAGGATCAGAAAGCCGAGATTTTTACTCACTCTCCTTAGGTTCTCATAAAAGCCGCATAATGTGACCTCCTGCCCGATATGCTCCTTTCTGAGTTCATTACAGTTATGGGTTCTTGATTGAAACATGCTGCCTCCTCATCATCAGCGCCTTTTTAGGCGCTCTCATCATTTTTTTTATTTTCCGGGATAGTGATATGGATCTTATCTATCCTGTTTTTTATTATAGTCTGTGCCTCAAGCCTTATTCCCTCTTCATCAAAAACAGTCTCACCCGCCTCGGGAATCCTGTCTAAAAGTCCTATCATATATCCGCCTATGGAATCATAATCCTCGGACTTAAAATCCGTCCCGATCTCGTCATTTAGGTCATCAAGCTTAATGCTGCCCTCAACGATATATTCGTTCCTTCCGACGCTTGTGATCAGCTCCTTTTCATCCTCATCATACTCATCCCGTATCTCCCCTACTATCTCTTCAAGAAGATCCTCCATGGTGATGATACCCTCGGCGGCGCCGTATTCATTTAATACTATTGCCATCGACACGGACTCCTGCTTCATTTCTATCATAAGCTCGGAGGTCTTTTTCATCTCAAAGGTATAATAGGCATCCCTCATTATATCCCTTAACCTGAAGCCCTCCGTATCCGAGGCAAGAAAGAAATCCTTTAAGTTTATTATACCGATGATGTTATTGGTATCATCCTTATAGACAGGGAGCCTTGAGTATTTTTCCTCCTCAAAGATATCCCTTATCTCCGCATATCCCGTATCAAAGCTGACCGAGGCCACATCGATCCTCGGGATCATTATATCCCTTGCCCTGCAGTCACCGAAGTCAAACACATTCTTTATGATCTGCTTTTCTTCCGTCTCGATAACACCGTTTTCATGGCTTACATCCACGATCGTGCGAAGCTCACCCTCCGTCATGCTCTCCCCCGGATTATCGATATCTATCCGCATGATAAATGCCAGAGCACGGCATAGCTTATCTATTATCCAGATAACCGGCGTAAGTATTATCATCAGCACATAGATCACACCGGAATAGGCAAGGGAAAACCTGTCGGGAGACACTGCCGCCGCATTTTTCGGAGTGATCTCCCCGAACACTAAAAGCACCAAAGTAAGAACGGCAGTCATTATACCCACATTCAGTCCTATCGAGATCGCAACCGTGGTCGCAAGCGCCGATGCCGCGACATTAACGATGTTATTCCCGACAAGGATCGAGGTGAGCATTTTAGAGTAACGCTCATGTATCTTCTGCACCCTTTTAGCCCGTCTGTCCCCCTTTTCGGCAAGCGTTCTCATTCTTATCCTGCTTACCGTGGTAAGCGCCGTCTCCGCCGATGAAAAGAAGGCCGAAAGCAGTATGAGTATAACAAGACATATCCACCTTGCCGTCATAACACGTCTATAGCCAGCTTTCTGAGCCGCATGGCCGCCTCCGCTATATCATCACTGCCGAATATCCCTCCTGCCACGCCGAAACCGCAGACACCCGTACCTCTTAAGTCGTTTAAGTCCACGTCCGCGATCCCTCCGTATGCCACGACCGGAATCTCCACGGTCGAACACAATTTCATAAGATCCCCTGCGTTCTTTTCGATTTTTTTGTTTCCGCGTTTGCTCCCGCCGTACATGGGACCGAAAAAGATAAACGAAGCCCCCTGCCTGGCCGCTTCTATGGCCTCCTCCTCAGAGGTCGTGATAACTCCGGCAGATCTTTCCATTCCGAATTTTCTTCTTATTTCCTTCTGATTAAAATCCTTCAGTCTTACGGCGATCCCGTCGGCATCCACCGCCTCGGCAACGGTCACGTTTTCGTACACCAAAAACGGTATATCATACATCCCGCACATTATCTTGATACGCGCGGCTTCCCTCATATACTCTTCCTCAGACATCGTATCGTCACTCATCATAACGGTACTTGCGCCGCCGATTATCGCTCTTTTTACCGCATCATGCAGGCTTAACCCTTCCCTGATACTCTTTGTATCCGTCACGGCGATAAGCTGCATATCTCTTTTTTTCAAAAGCATATTATTTCCCTAATCGTTATAAAAGTCCTTAAATTCACTGTAACCCTGTATGTTCAATGATTCCTTCTGGAATTTCCTGTTCTTTGCCATTACAGCTACAAGCACAGTCTCGCCCTTCTGTCTTAACGCGTCGGCCTCCTTCATTATTTCGGAAAGCCTCTTAGCGCTCATTCCCTTTTCTACAAGGAACGCCGTATGCCTGCTCTCATCCGGGATCTTGTATTCCTTTTCCATGAGAATGGTTATTATCCTCTCAAAGCCTATCGAAAATCCGCAGGCCGGAACCGCGCTTCCCGTGAAATTCCCTATCATTGCGTCGTATCTGCCTCCACCGGCTACCGACCCCTTAAACTCATCCATCCCGATCTCAAAGATCGTACCGGTATAATAGGACATTCCGCGTACCAGCGAAGGATCGAATTCTATTTTATATTCGGCCTTCTTAACCGCATCCGTCGTCTTTATGATCTCTTTTAAATTTTCGGCAACCTCCTGCCCAAGGCTTTCTCCAAGCTTTGCGGCAAGGGAATCTATTGCCTGTACTCCTTTATCCGTACCGTCAAACAGGTCTATGTACTTATTGACCTTTTCACTGTCAAAGCCGGCTGAAACAAGCTCCTCCTTTACTCCCTCAAGTCCTATCTTATCCAGCTTGTCGAGTATTATAAATATCTCATCCTGCCTGTCAGCATCAAAATCGCAGGCATTTGCCATAGCCTTTAAAATACGTCTGTCATTTATCCTCACGGTGAAATCCTTAAAGCCGAGTCTGTAAAGCAGGGTGGTCGTGGCATTTATAAGCTCGATTTCCGCAAGGTTTGTGGCATCTCCCAGAATATCGATATCGCACTGCATAAACTCCCTGAAACGCCCCTTTTGCGGTCTGTCCGCCCTGAACACATTTCCCATCTGCAGCGCCTTAAAGGGCATTAAGAGCTTACTCTGGTTATTTGCAAAATATCTTGAAAGCGGGAGTGTCAGATCATATCTTAAGCCCGAATCGCAAAGATCGTTTGCCGAGCCTGCGTTTTTTATATCAAGCTTTTCTCCCCTCTTCATAATCTTAAAGATCAGCTTTTCGTTTTCTCCGCCCTGATTCGAGCTTAAATTTTCGATATGCTCCACACAGGGTGTCTGCATCGACTGAAAGCCGTACTTTCCGTAGGTGTCCTTTGCAAGAGCGATCACATGATCCCTTAACCTCATCTCATCGGGAAGTATATCCTTCATCCCCGTTACGGGTTTTTTTATAAGTTCCATTTTGTTCTCCTTTAAATGATCTTAAAAAAACGGATTCCACCGCCGCTCATATCCTATAGATGTCTCCTCCCCGTGTCCGGGAAAGACCCTTACATCATCCGGCAGTGTGAGCAGCTTTTCTTTTACCGACTCCAAAAGTGCCGACATTGAGCCCGTGGGAAGATCCGTCCTGCCCACGGAGCCCGCAAAAAGCGTATCTCCGCTTATAAGTACCTTTCTATCCTCAAGATAATAGCAGCAGCTTCCCTCGGTATGACCGGGAGTATCCATCATCTTTATATATAGCCCTGCCTCTTTAATGATATCTCCGTCATTTAACAGATGATCTGCCTTAACGGTGATCGACCTCCCGTAGCTTTGAAGGGATTCATTGAGCTCTCCGTCACTTAAAAGCCTCTCCTCCCTTTTACTTGCATAGATCTGCGCCCCCGTTGCCTTCTTTACTCCATCCACTCCTGTGATGTGGTCAAAATGCCCGTGTGTCAGAAATATCGCCGTTATCCTAAGACCGTTTTTTTCGGCAAAGGAATTTATTGTCTCCGGCGCATAGGCGGGATCGAAAACCACGGTCTCGTTTGTTTCTTCATTTATCAGAAAATACACATTGGTCTCTACAGGTCCCAATACCATACTCTTTATAGTCATATCCCCTCCTGAAAACAGCTTTACTCTCAGCCGCTCGTCCTTTCAATGTCGATCACATTTTCAATGGCACGCACCTTGTCGACTATCCTGTTAAGCTCGGTAGTATTATGTATCTCAAAACCGATGTTTATTGTGGCTATCCCCTGCTTGCTGGTCCTTGAATTGCATACATTTATGGGGATGCCCGCCTCTGTAAATGCCTTTGTGATATCGACAAGAAGCCCGTTTCTGTTATTGGCGTATATATTGATCTCGGCCATATACCTTTCTTCGGAATGCTCATCCCCGGGCATATCCTGCCACTCGGCATCTATCAGTCTGTTCTTTTCATCCTCGGGCAGGCTTATGATGTTGATACAATCGGTCCGATGAACCGAGATACCCCTGCCCCTGGTCACAAAGCCTATGATCTCATCACCCGGAAGAGGCGAACAGCATTTTGCAAAATGCACCGAAACATCATGTACGCCCTTAACGATTATACCGCCCTGTGAGCGTTTCTTTATGACCTTCCTGCTCTGCTCTTCGATCTCGCTTAAGACCTCTTCGTCGGTGATATGCTTTATATGGTCTCTTTCAAAGGACTCGAGCATCTTATTTACTACCTGCCCCTCCTTGAGTCCTCCGTGTCCGATAGCCGCATACACAGCGTCCCAGCTTTTAAAACCGTAGCGCTTCATCACGGATTCCATATATTCGGGACGCATTATATCCGTCATTGAGATCGCATGCGCCCTGCAGTAATCCGCAAATGATTCCTTACCCCTTACGATATTGTCTTCCTTAAGCTCATTCTTAAACCACTGGTTGATCTTTGACTTGGCCTGTGTGCTCTTTACTATACCAAGCCAGTCCATGCTCGGTCCCTTCGAGTTCTGTGATGTGATGATCTCGACACGGTCACCGTTATTTATCTCGTAATCGATATTTACGAGCTTTCCGTTGACCTTTGCCCCGATCATTTTATTTCCCACAGCCGAGTGTATCGAATAGGCAAAATCCACCGGAGTAGAGCCGGCCGGCAGGGTCTTGACGTCTCCTGTCGGAGTAAAGCAGTAAACCTGATCGGAAAAAAGGTTCAAGTCACCCTTTATTATCGTAAGAAACTCCCTGTTATCCGACATATCGCGCTGCCACTCAAGTATCTGCCTAAGCCACGACAGCTTCTCTTCCTCCCGCATATCCGGATTCCTGCCGTCACTTGCTTCTTTATATTTCCAATGCGCCGCAATACCGTATTCTGCGGTCTTGTGCATCTCATAGGTCCTTATCTGTATCTCAAAGGGCAGACCGTTCGGCCCGATAAGAGTCGTGTGCAGTGACTGATACATATTCGGCTTGGGCATTGCGATATAATCCTTAAAACGTCCCGGGACAGGCTTATACATCTCATGGATGATGCCGAGAGCGGCATAACAGTCCTTTACCGAATCCACATATATCCTCACAGCAAAAAGATCATATATCTGATCCAATGTTTTGCCCTGATTTACCATCTTTTTATAGATTGAGAAAAAATGCTTGACCCTGCCGTCAACCGTCGTTTTAATACCGGCCTCGTCCATATGATCCTTTACTTCATGCACTATATCCTCTACGATCCTCTCTCTTTCGCTCTTCTTTGCCGCTATCTTGTCCACCAGATCGTAGTATATATCCGGCTGCAGATACTTAAGCGAAAGATCGTCCAGCTCGACCTTGATCTTTGAGATACCGAGCCTCTGTGCGATAGGGGCATAGATATCAAGCGTTTCACGCGCGATCTCCTTCTGCTTTTCCACGGGCTGGAATTTGAGTGTCCTCATATTGTGAAGGCGGTCTGCCAGCTTTATTATGATGACCCTGATATCCTTGGCCATGGCAAGAAACATCTTGCGAAGGTTGTCCGCCTGAAACTCTATCTTATTTCCCTGATACTGGAGCTTACTCAGCTTTGTAACTCCGTCCACAAGATGAGCCACCTCAGACCCGAACTGCTCTGTGATATCCTCTGTTGACATGCTCGTATCCTCGACCACATCATGCAGAAGTCCCGCCGCGATGGTCTCCTTATCCATTTCAAGATCGACAAGTATTTCTGCCACACACAAAGGATGTATGATATAGGGCTCACCCGATTTCCTGTGCTGATCCTTATGAGCATCATCAGCCACCCTGTATGCCTTTTCAATAAGCGATATATCGTCGGAGGGATGATATTTCTTCAGCTTTTCAGTCAGCGCAGCATAAAGCTCCGCGGGACTTAAAAACTCGCGGTTAGGCGTGATCATGGTACCTCTGTCAATGATGACCTTGCCTGTCTTATCCATATCTTTCCCTCCTTTCCTAAAAATCTTTTTGTCCTTTACGATCTGGTATAAGTCCTTAAAAGTGCCGTTTATCCTTACACGGCAACCGGAATATTTTTTACCTGCTCCCCGTACCTGTAATCCGTAAGTTCAAAATCCTCCGGAACAAACTCATAAAAATCCTTCTTCCGGTTCATCCTGAGTTTCGGTGCCGGATACATCGGACGGCTTATCAGTTCCTTTATTATATCCACATGCCTGTCGTAAATATGAGCATCGGCTATCACATGAACAAGCTCCCCGACCTCCATATTGCACACACATGCCATCATATGCATTAAAGCGGCATACTGGACCACATTCCAGTTATTTGCTGTAAGCACGTCATTCGACCGTTGATTTAACACTCCGTTTAATACAAGCTGACCGGTTTCCTTATTCTCCGTCACATTGAATGTCATGGAATACGCACAGGGGTAAAGAGCCATCTCGCTTAAGTCTGCATGAACATACATATTCGTCATTATACGCCTTGAAAAAGGGTTGTTTTTCAGGTCATATATGACCCTGTCCACCTGATCGAACATCCCCTCTTTATATCTGTGCTTTACTCCCATCTGATATCCGTAGGCTTTTCCGATAAAGCCGTCCTCGTCGGCCCATGCATCCCAGATGTGGCCCCTGAAATCATTTACGTTATTGGATTTTTTCTGCCATATCCACAGAACCTCATCTATGCAGGTCTTAAGGGCGATCTTCCTGAAGGTAAGCGCCGGAAACTCTTTTGAAAGGTCATATCTGTTCACTACACCGAACTTCTTTATGGTATAGGCGCTGCTCCCGTCCTCCCAATGCGGTCTGACCTTCTCGCCTCTTGTATCGGTTCCGTTTTCAAGGATATCGATACACATATCCCTAAAGATCTCATCAGCCCTGCTCATCTGTATTTACTTCCTTTCCGCACAGCTCAAGAAGACTGTCGGCATCCACCGCATCCGAAAAATATCTGCCCTGCACGAATAAGACACCCGCTTCCTTAAGCAGCTCATACTGCTCCTCATTTTCAATCCCGACTGCCGCAACCATCTTTCCCATCCTGTTAAGCAGCTTAACGACTGCCATACCTATCGAAAGCATCTCGTCGTCTTTTTTCTGAAATGCCCTCTTTATAAAATCCCTGTCCAGCTTAACTATGCTTATATTAAGCTCGGTAAGATCGACAAGATCCCCCAGTCCGCTCCCGAAACGGTCTATCGCTACCTCGCAGCCGTATGCGGTGAGCTTTTTTATATTCCGCATGACCATATCCCTTGAATATGATATCGCGTTTTCATTGATCTCAAATATAAAATGCTTTCCCTCTAAATTGTAAAGCTTCATGATATCTATCATATCATCGGCAAGAGTACGCTGCATGCACTGGGTAGTGGAAAGATTGATGCCAACCCTTACAAGTCCGAGCTTCTCCGGATCATTTTTGCTTAATAATCTGCAGACGCCTTCAAACACCCTGAAGCCGAGCCTTAAGATCATCCCGCTTCTTTCCGCGATCGGAAGTATCTTTTCATTCCCGATGATATCCCCGTTTGCATCCCTGATCCTTGCAAGAGCCTCCGCTCCGGTGATCTCCCCTGTCCTTACGTCATAGAGCGGCTGGAAATGGGCCTCTATATTTTCTTTTTCCATCGCCTCTATCAGCAGCTCCTCAAGCCTGTCATTCTTTTCCTTCTCCTTTATAAGGGCATTATCCACCATGATGTAGTCTTTATCGGAGCCGTCCTTAAGCACTGCGGCAAAATATCTAAGGCTTTCGATGACGGCATTTGCATTGTCATAGGGTACATTGTCACGGGGTATGGCTATGATAAGCGGTGAAAGCTCTATGCTTATACCGTCCACATTCCAAAGCGACATCAGATCCCTTCTTATCCTGAACACTTCATTCTCAAAATCCCCGGAATCCCCGAATACGACGATGAAATCCATGTCATCGGTATTAAAGACGTTTACACTCTTATATTTTTCGAGATAATCCACTATTGATTTCATCATGCTTATGTGGAATTTCTCACCGTAGATTTCCTTTAAGAATCTGTGTCCGCTGAAGCTGATGTTTAAGAGCGACATCCTTTTTCCTTCGGAATATACCCCGTCAAGGTATTTTTCAAGTGCCCTCATATTAAACGAACCGGTATCCTTATTTAAATAACTTCCCGGGTCCTCAAGCTCCAGATAGACAAATACAATTCCTATGCCTATGGTCACGCTGGCTAACAGATGCTCTCTGTTGAAATTCTGAAATGCCGCCGAAGCTGTCATTGCGGTACAGAAAATAGCCACCGCATTTCTCCTGTGGACATCCATTTCCTTTCTGTGGATCACTATATAAACAAGTGTCAGTACCAGAAAAACAAAGCCCGTGGCGACACCTATGTCTGTGGATTCACCGTAGGAATATATGCTGTTTTTATCCACATGATAATAAAGCGGCAGTACATACACAGCCGGAACAGTCAGCGCCTCTAGCAGTACAAAGCCGAGCAGATATCTGCGTTTCATTATATCACCGCCGTAGATCTCGGTGAGGGTATAGTTAAATACGGCACCTGCAAGGAGCGATAGCATCACGATATAGGTCTTGCATACGAACATATTGACACTCTCGGGGCACTGCCCGAGCGCCGCCCCGTTTATCGTAAAAATAGACACGATATCAAAAAAGATGCTGCCCGTAACGCTGAGTAAAAGCACCTCGAAAGCAAAATCCGTTACAAGCCCGATCTTCTTCCTCGTTGTATTCATATAAACAAGCATAACCGCAAGTATCAGCCCGATAACCTGCATATGAATGTTCAGATTGATCATGATATCAAATATACTCCCTGATAACGCATTTTTACCGCTGCAGTTTATGATATCAGGGTCAAAAGTTCACAAAAGACATACTTGCATGGCTTTTTGTGACTTTGTGACCTGCAAAACACGATATTAACGTATTATTATAATACAAAATAATGCCGGGGTCAAAAATCACCTTTTTCTAAAGCTCAACGATCATCATGGTTATATCGTCAAACTGTTCCACACCCGACGCAAAATCATCGATTGCCTTTTGTATACCGGGCAAAACATCCGCCACATCATTTCCGGAATAACCGTTCAGACACTTTTCAAGCCTTTCCTGCCCGAATCTCCACTCAGCCTTGTCTGCGGCATCCGTCACCCCGTCCGTATACACAAATAATCTGTCTCCCCTGCGGAGTATGCAGCTGTTTTTTTCATAGTCATACTGCCCTTTTTCGTATATCCCGAGGGCTATTCCCCTCTCCTCTGTCTTTACGGCAAAATCTTCTCCCTTTCTGCATATAAGAGGGAACTCATGCCCTGCGTTTGCACTCCTTAATTCTCCCGTGGAAACATTTAATATCCCAAGCCATACTGTCACAAACATAAGATCGGGATTATTCCTGATGAGCAATGCGTTCACATCCTCAAGGATTTCTCCCGGATTCAGGTTATTACTGTTAAGCGCCCTTTCCATTATCAGATTTTTTGTGATGACCATAAATAAAGACGCAGGTATGCCTTTTCCGGAGACATCGCCCATGACTAACACAAGATGCCTGTCATCTGCAAAAAAGAAATCATAAAAGTCGCCTCCGACCCTCCTTGCCGGCTTATAGGCTGCATAAAGCCTGAAATCATCCCTTTCCGGAAATGCCGGATCGGCCTTGGGCAGCATATGGCTCTGTATCCTCTCCGCCACCGAAAGCTCGGCATTCATACGCTCCTTGTGACGTGTCATCTTCTCCATCTCTCCCGCATACCGCTGAAGCTCGATCGCAAGATCGGAAAGATCATCGGACAGGATGCCTATCTCATTTTCCGAGTATATCTTCCCCATAGCCTTTACTATCCGGTCACTGTCCTTATCATCCCTGTATACCCTGACACTCTTTTGAATATGTATTAAAGGCTTGACCACGATGTTGTATAAAACAAGTAAGATCACGGCCGCACCCACGATAAGTGATTGAAAGGTCAGTATCTCCGTGCGCTTTATCACATCCCACAGATCTTCATTGGTCTCCGACAGATCCTTTTTGATAACGATAACGCCGGAATCCTCTTCTCCGATATCTACCGGTATCGATATGGCAAGAAAGATCTTATTATTCTCCTCGCCGCGGATTATCCTTCTTTTAAACAGCCTGTCCTCTATATCCGCATCCTTTTCAAAAAGCAGACCTCTTTCGGTAATACACGGTGCTTCGGTATATATATAATCATCCTCCTCAGGACTGTCGAATATGTTTAAAAAGACCTTATCCGTTCCGTCGGGGGTTTTATGGTACACGGTAAATTCATCGATATCAAGCGAATCGGCTGCAACCTCTTGATATGAAGCGCAGATCGCATAGCAGTACAGGGCATATGATCTTTTTTTCTCCTCATCCAGTGCCTCTATCTCTTTCCTGCTTAACCACGCTCCCGCTGAAAGATCACCGCTTTGACCTTCAGCATCAAATTCCCCGCGGTACTCTGACAGATCAAGCTTGTTCATATCTATATCCACCGCATTATTTGTAAAATAATCCACCATAAATTCATATGAGTCACTGCTAAGATAAATATCTGTGATCTGCTCATAATAATCCGGTATGGACTCTTCCAGATTTGTGATAAAGCCCTGATAGAAGACAAAAAAAATAGCTGCTCCGTTTATTAAGATCACATTGATAAACAGTATGGTCATAAGGATCACGACCTCAACGAGCAGTTTTTTATTATGCTGTTTATTTACATTACTCTTATTATTCTTCAAAACGCCTCATATTCCTTAAATTCTCACTCAAATCTGAGTATCTTATCAAACCCGACCGACTTTAACACCACCATGACGCCTTCACCGACATTCCTTATGACCATGGACTTCTGCTGCGCCAAAGCAGTCCGCTGTCCGAAGAGCAGACTCCTTAAACCCGAGCTCGACATATAATCCAGTTCGCCAAAATCCAGCACAACATCCGCACTTTTTTCAAGTGCATTTAAGATCACACGCAAAAGCTCCTCACTGTTTGTGGCTGCGATCTTGCCGGTGATCACCAGTACAAGTCTGCCGTTTTCATCATATTCCCTGACTTCCAAATCTTATCCACCGTGTTCCTTAAATAGAATTTTTTTACATTATCTCTTTTTTCACGCTTTAAATCAAGACAGGTAAACAGGTTTGGTATCGTATAACCTTTTATTGAAATAATACCCTCTTTCGTGTAAAATGTCATCGTGCCGCTTTAAGCGGCAAATACCATAAAAAGGAGTATCCTGATGATATCAGCAAACAATGTCACTTATCGTGTAGGTAAAAAAGCCCTTTTTGAGGAGGTCAATATAAAATTCACGGAGGGAAACTGCTACGGGCTTATCGGAGCAAACGGAGCCGGTAAATCCACCTTCTTAAAGCTTCTTTCCGGACAGCTTGAAACCACCTCGGGCGATGTGAGTGTTACCCCCGGACAAAGGATCTCTGTCCTTGAACAGGATCATTTCAAATATGATTCAAACACTGTCCTTGATACCGTGATAATGGGCAACGAACGCCTCTATGAGATAATGAAGGAAAAGGACGCGATCTACGCAAAAGAGGACTTCTCCGATGAGGACGGAGTTAAGGCAGCCGAGCTTGAGGCGGAATTTGCCGAGATGAACGGATGGGAGGCGGAATCCGATGCCGAAACACTCCTTAACGGACTCGGTATCCCGACAGAGCTTCACCGCAGCCTTATGGGCGATCTTACCGGTAACGAAAAGGTCAAGGTTCTTTTAGCAAGAGCCCTTTTCGGAAATCCCGATATACTTCTCCTTGACGAGCCCACAAACCACCTGGATCTCGATGCAATAGAATGGCTCGAGGAATTTCTGATAGACTTTGAAAACACCGTGATAGTCGTATCCCACGACAGATACTTCTTAAATAAGGTCTGCACACATACGGCGGATATAGATTACGGAAAGATCACACTCTATGCCGGAAACTATGATTTCTGGTATGAGTCAAGCCAGCTGCTCATCCAGCAGATGAAGGAAGCCAACAAAAAGAAGGAGGAAAAGATAAAGGAGCTGCAGGAGTTCATCTCCCGTTTCTCGGCCAATGCTTCAAAATCAAAGCAGGCTACCTCCAGAAAAAGAGCTCTTGAAAAAATCGAGCTTGACACCATTAAGCCTTCTTCAAGAAAATATCCCTATGTGGATTTCCGTCCCGAACGCGAAATCGGAAACGAGGTGCTTTCCGTGGAAAATCTCACAAAGTATCAGGACGGGAAAATACTTTTGGATAACCTCACCTTCACCCTGCGCCGTGAGGATAAGGTCGCCCTTATCGGTTCAAACGAACAGGCGATAACCATGCTCTTTAAGATACTTTCAGGCAGTGAGGAGCCTGACAGCGGGAGCTACAAATGGGGTGTGACTACATCTCAGGCGTATTTTCCCAAGGATAATACAGAGGAATTCAATAACGATTACAATATTACGGAATGGCTTACAGGCTATTCTCCGGTAAAGGACGTAACCTATGTCCGCGGTTTCCTCGGAAGAATGCTCTTCCCCGGTGAGGACGGAGTAAAAAAGGTAAGGGTGCTTTCGGGAGGAGAAAAGGTCAGATGCCTTTTATCCAAGATGATGATCTCCGGCGCAAATATCCTGCTCCTTGACGAGCCCACAAACCATCTCGATATGGAGTCGATAACCGCCTTAAATAACGGTCTGATCAAATTCCCCGGTGTAGTGATATTTTCCTGTCACGACCACCAGTTTGTTCAGACGACCGCAAACCGCATCATGGAGGTAAGACCCGACGGAACCATGATCGATAAGATCACCACCTATGATGAATACCTTGCCGGAAATATCGAGGCCAGAAAGAATTTCGTATATACCGCAAATAATGAGGATGACGAAAATTGAATCCTTCCGGTAAAAAGCTGTTATGCACGGATCTTGATGAAACCCTGCTTTCTTCGGATAAGAGCATATCCGAAGAAAACCTGAATGCGATCTTTAAGATGACCGAAAACGGACATTTTTTTGCTTTTGCAAGCGGACGTCCCATTCAAAGCTGTCTTCCGCTTGCAAAAGAATACGGCTTTACTTCAATTTCCGGCTTTTATATCATAGCCTATAACGGTGCCCTGATCTATGACTGCGCAAAAGGAGAAACGGTATTTACCCTGCCTCTCGAGCGAAAGTATCTAAGGCTCATCTTTGATATGGCGGCAAAGGAGCATATCCACTGTCACACCTATGACAAGGAGCATGTGGTATCGGAATACCGCACCGCAATGCTTGAAGAATATACAAGAGTTATAAAAATGCCCCCCGTCGTGGTGGATGATGTGTCGGCATATCTTAAAACAGAACCCTTAAAGATCATCTGCGCGGATCTTTACGACCGCTCAAAGCTTGAACGTTTTGAAGAAAAGATAAAGCCCCTTGTAAAAGGACATCTCGATTCCGTCTTTTCAAATGACCGTCTTTTGGAATATAATGCCTGCGGAGCAAGCAAGGGAAATGCCGTATTAAAGCTCTGCGATATCCTCGGCGTAAAGCATGAAAATTCGATCGCGGCAGGCGATCAGGCAAACGACATATCCATGCTTAAGTGTGCCGGGACAGGCTGTGCCGTTAATAACGCGGTGGATGAAGTAAAGGCCGTCGCAGACCATATCACTGAAAACGACAATAACCACGGCGCTGTCGCGGAGATCATAAATTCTTTTATCTTATGATTATTTTTAAGGAGCTTTTACAGGATGAAGGTGACCGGTATCATTGCCGAATTCAATCCCCTGCATAAGGGACACAGGTATTTTCTTGAGCATGCCCGTGCCGAAACCGGAGCAGACTATATCATTGTCGTTTTAAGCGGGAATTTTACACAGCGCGGGGCTCCTGCGATCTGCGATAAGCATCTGCGCGCTCAGATGGCCTTACTTGCCGGAGCGGATGTCGTCATAGAGCTGCCTGTAAGATATTCGGTATCTTCTGCCGAATTTTTCGCCTCCTCCGGTGTCTTTCTTTTAGATGCCTGCGGCGTCACAGATCACATAGCCTTCGGAACCGAATACGGCGGGCTTTCCGAGCTTGAGCAGATCGCATCCATACTTTCGGATGAACCTGAAGAATATAAGCTGATCTTAAAAAGTGAACTAAAAAAAGGACACTCATTTCCCGTATCAAGAGCTGCTGCCCTGCTTCATGTGATCCCCGGAGTAAAGGATCTGTCACAAATCCTAAGCTTTCCGAATGATATCCTTGCAATAGAATATCTGAAGGCGCTTAAAAAGTCGGGCTCTTCGATCAGGCCCTGCCCTGTAAGAAGGCTCGGAGCCGGATTTCACGATAAATTCATTTCAAAAGTAAATTCCTCAGCCCTTGCGATACGCACGGCAATAAGCGAGCTTGATTCCATAGAACCCCTTAATAACGAGCTTCCGGACTTTGCTTTTGACATCCTTAAGGAAAACTACAATAAATGCCTTCCGTTATATACAAACGATTTTTCCCTGCTTTTAAGATATAAGCTTCTTATGCTCTTAAAAGACGGCAGAGACCTTGACGGATTTGCGGATGTGCCTAAAAGCCTGTCTGACCGTATCAAAAAGAACATTTCCTCCTTTACGGATCTTAAGGCCTTCATACAGATGATAAAATCAAAGGATATGACCTATACAAGGATATCACGTTCCCTCATGCATATCCTGCTTGATATATATTCCCCGGAGCGTCATATGACTATTGCGGACGGCTATATCTCACTTCTTGCCTTTAAGGAAAGCGCAGCGCCGCTTATAAGGGAAATGAACCAAAAGGCAACGATTCCCGTGATATCCAATAAAAGCGATGCCGGAAAAATACTGACCGGCACCGCCTTAAGAAATTTTAATGATGATCTTTTTGCCTCAGATATTTATAACACCGTGATAGAAGAAAAATTTAACACAAAACGCGTAAATGAGCTTTCAAGAAAGACCGAAAACATAAACGGGATAATATCCTAAAAGCTAATGCACCCTTCTTTCTATGCCCTTTTCCGCATAATAACGGTTCTTATCCTCATACATCTTTGAATCCGCTATCTTTTCAAGTCCGTCAATCCCCTCCTCGGGGTAATCCGAATGTGCGGCATACCCTACCGACATTGAGATTTCTTCCAGATACATTCCGTGCCACTCGCGGGTTTTATTCCTTATAACCTCAAGCAGCTTATCCGGATTTTCGGTATTTACTACAGCTAAAAACTCGTCTCCTCCTGTCCTGTAGGCTTTTCCTCCGCTCCCTATCGAGGATACCAGACAATCGGCCGCGCCCTTTATAAGCTCGTCTCCCGCAGCATGTCCCAGAGAATCATTTGCCTTTTTAAGGCCGTTAACATCTATCGAAAAAATGACAAGATCGCTGCTTAAGCCCTGATTCCTTATGACCTCCATATCCTCTTCGTAGCATCTGCGGTTATAAAGACGGGTAAGCTCATCGGTCAGTGAGATACGGATCAGGTGCTCTTCCCTGCGCTTTTCTTCATCTATATTTCTGGTCGTATATATGACTCTGTTTGGTATCCCGTCAAGTGTGGAATCCACGGTAATGTACTGCGCGCGAAACCAGCCCTTTTCGACATCTATAAAATCCCCGGTAATAAGCTTCCTGTTTGTGAGTCTTTTGCGCACCGTAGTGATATTTGTAAATTTTAAGAAATCATCCAACTGGTCGGGCATGACAGAGGCTCTTATCCTCTGGTTCATCAGGGTATGGCTCTGCCTTGACATATCTATGCCCTTCTCTTCAAGATTCCCGCCTCTTAGGGACATTTCGGTACTGTTGATAAAATTGATCAGGTTTACATTATCGTAGATCTCCGCCATCGAGCTGAGTATGTCCAGCCTTTCCTTCATGTTTTTTTCGTGGTTTACTATCTCCATCTGGTTTTCGATAAGATTCCTCAAATAATTGATGGAGAATCTGCATATCGCAAATCCCGATATGAACATGATCACGGTCTCTATGGTAAATCCGCCCGCGGTATTAAAAAAATATGCGGTGCCTGACACGACATCCTCCCTCTTTAACGCCACATACCCTGAATAGAACCATGTTGCGGCTATCATAAGAATATAGTTAAACACGGAGGAAAATATAAAGATGCTCAGATCACAGAAAAGCAGGCTTAAAAGCGGCACAAGAAACCATGTCAGATATATGGATACATGGTTTAATGTCATAAAGACCAGAAGCAAATCCAGTCCTGCCAAAGCAAATACACTGGTTGCCTCCTTATCGGGATAATATTTTATCAGAAGATAATGTATTATGCTCATAATGAGCACCACCGCCGATATGCCAACACAGGTGCCGTAGGAGATATCCTCAAAGATACCTGTCCTGACGCCAAGTGCGATAACCGGTCCCGTAGCGGTAAAGCAGGCCAGTATGATATTTAAATATTTATTTATCTTTTTCCTGTTTTCGGTTATGAACTGATCGTAATCCTTAAGCCTGTCATCAGTAAACATTTTCATTGCAAGTGCCTCCGCCTGTCATGATCTTTAATCCCGATACCGTTTTATAAGCATATTTTTAAAATAATCCGTAATCCAGATTCACTGTGCCGGTGCTTTTATCATCATTTAATACCACCTCAACTCTCGCACCGTCTCCGCGCCTGACCTCCAGCCTGTTTCCCTCATCATCAACGGCTTTATACCACGGATAATATAAAAGCGGCAGCAGGACAGACCTTCCTTCCCTTCTGTCGTAATTAAAGGTCACATTCGTGCCGTCCTTTTTGTAGGAAGTAAGCCGGGCCCCGTCCGTATGGGGCTCAACATCCTTAAACACCTCCGTATCCGTATCCTTCGGACAATACTCTATATGGCATATCCTTGAAAAACCGCCGTCTATATCACTTATAAAAATATCCTGCCTTAAATATACATCGATAAGCGATGAAGCGCCAATAAGCAAAAAAACTGCTGTCACTGCAGCGGACAGCCCGGGCAGTATCTCTTCATACTTCCCTGATTTTTCGTTTCCTTTCTTAATATCAAAAACCGCTATCCCTGCTCCTACGGAAATTACCGCAGATACTATGGTCAGAAATCTGGTCGGAAACTGTATCATACCGGTTATTGTATCGATCAGGGCATATCTGTTCAGATGATCCCACGGACAGAGAGTGGATGAAAGGTACATAAATACCAAAGCACACCATATAAGAGAGATCAAAAATCTGTTTAAGCCTGTCTGCCTCTCCCTGCAGGCAAGGAGCTTATAAAGGAGGATAAGAAGAATTATACCCCCTGCAATGCCGACACCCTGATTCATACTCTGACCGATCCCGTCATGAAAATCCCCGATGGTCCCCGTATTTGCCCCGTTCATGAAAAACTGGGCAGGATAAAGGGTATATCTGTAGAAATTCACAACCTTTATGGCATCCATATTTAAATACGGACTCATACTCTTAAGCATCAGAAAATACGGCAGGGCAAAGACAAGAACGATCAGGGCGGATTTAATGAGGTTTAACCATCTTTTATCCTTAAAAAGTGCCCTTATACCCGATAAAAGAAGAAATATCGTCATAAGACCGGCAAGTCCGATACTTAGGATATGCGAACAGAGTATTCCCAAAAACCCCGCTGACAGAATAAGGTATTTTCTTTTTTCCCCGTACAGTATATGCCAGATCCCGGCGATCACAAGCGGGAAAAATGTCATCGCAAGCGTCTCGCCCAGAGCAGCCCTTACATACATATCCGTCAGCCTGTAAGGAAAGAGTGTATATATAATACAGGAAAATAACGCCGCCTTTTTTGAGCCCGTGATCTCACGGGCCGCAAAAAAGGCTGTACAGGCGGTCGCTGCATTTATAAGAAACAAAAGTGTCTGATAAGCAAGGGGCATGGACACATTAAGCAGTCTCAAAAGTGCCGGTATATAAAGGAAAAAATAAGGATAGGCAAAGCCCGCTTCCCCGAAGCCGTTATTTATCTCAGGGAAGATCAGGGGTATAAAATGGCCTTCCGCTATGGCATCCTTTAAGCCTTCAATACGCTTTAAATGTCCCATTAGGTCATGCCCATACACAAGATAATCCTTAAAAAGCGGCATACTTGCAAAAAGCACCGCGCCGGTCATTAAAAGGCCTGAGGCCAGATCTTCTTTACCGCATTTTTTAAAAAATCCGGTATATGATGCGGCAAGTAATGAAATAAATACCAAAAAGTGCAGTACACCCGTATAAATCCCATCGTGGTTATATTTACGGTCTGTTTTGATCTCATATTCGTATATCCGGAAATTTTCGGGCACTTCACCGGCAGAGCTTATCGAAAACACATCCGTTCCCGAATAAAGGGGGATCTCATATGCTTCAAAGCTTTCCGATCCTTCATCCTTCGATGCCGGCATGATCTGCCTTACCCCGCCTATATCCACAGTACAGTCCGCATCGGAATTATAACCTATTATTACCGTATAATTTCCCGCCGGAAGCGTAAGATAAGGCGTATGGTATCTTCCGGTTATTTCATCTGTTTCAAAAGTCACATTGCCGTACTGCTTATAATATTTTGTCTCGTTTATCCCCTTTGTGACAAATGCACAGACTATAGCAAGAAATACCGCCAGTGCCGCATATTTAATAAGTTTTATCCTGTCCCTGCCTGTTATCAAACCATTATCTCCTTAAACCACCTCTGCTATTTTATCACAAAACAGCTTTTTTAGCATTGTTTCATCAAGTTCTTTCTCAAGCCTCTCCTTTTTTTCGTTAAGACGGTCTGACAGCTTCATCTCAAACCCTTTATGTGCCTTCGATACCGCCATATCCACATGCTGTACGGTTCCGACCCCTAAGCTTTCCTTAAGGAAAAATCCCGTGGAACGGATCACACCGCTCCGGTTTCCAAAGGAATTGCCTAAGGTAAATTCGGTTTGAGCCTCTCCGAGATATATTGCACCTATATCGGCTGCCTTAAGGTTCATCAGCACATCCTCACCGTTTTCAGCCTTAAACCATACCTTCAGCTTATCAAAGACCTCGTCATTTTCATCTATCCAGCCGTTTCCGTCCTTATCAAATTTCCTTAGATCCGCAAAACCGTCTCCCGATTTTGTGCCGAAAAGCTCGCTTCCGTCGTTTATCCTTCCGTCCTCATTAAGATCAAGGGCAAGAAAGCCCGAACCCTTTTTTAGCATTGACATCTCTTCTTCCGTCCCGTCCGCATCAAGGTCGAACATAAACTTCTGATCCGATATCTGTGTGACACCGGAATCCACATTTATCACAAGCGGATCAAGCAGACTGTTTGTGGCTATGGGGATGCTCACATCCATATATTCCATATAGCTTCTGCTCATGCTGATATCGAGGTTGAAATCTATCCTGCGTCCGTCCTCGGTTAAAGCCTGCCCTTTTGCGTGGAATTCGGTATTTTCCTCCTCAGAGTATGTAACTATCCTCTGCTGAAAGACCGAATCATAATTTACCGGAAACGCACTTACTCCCATGCCTCCAAATACTCCGCCATAAAGAAGTCTCCTGAAAAGAAGATAAAAAAGATCGTACTGAAATGAAAATTCCTCGGCTATATCAGTGATCTCCCTGCTGTCAGACACCTTGTTAAGACTGAATTTACCGAAATTAAACTGATTTGAATTCTTTGCGCCGTTCCCGTAATTGTTATAATAGTCTTCTTCATCCTTTTCGTACGAATCAT
>JAGBOJ010000068.1 GCA_017633935.1 Lachnospiraceae bacterium
AGTGCGCCGGGCGGGATTTGAACCCGCACGTATCTCTACACAGGAACCTAAATCCTGCCTGTCTGCCAATTCCAACACCGGCGCAAGCGTCACACCAGTTTAAGAATTATACCCCATATCCGACTCTTTATCAATGATTTAAAGTCCGAACAACCCGTTTGCCTTATCCGTTACGCTCTTTAGCTTCTCGTGATCAAACGTACCGTCACCGAAGCCCAATACCGACCGCAGCGGAGTGTATCCGAAGCTTTCCTCTATCATTTCATCGGAGATGGCCTCGCTCCGGGGGGTATCCTTCTTTTTCTTGTCATTGACATGCTTTTGTGAATCTATTACCGGCTTTACAAGCTCCTCCAGTCTCTCATCTCCCATAAATTCGGAGAAGGTGGAGTTTTCGTCAAATTTCTTTCTGAATACCCTCGGTGCCTCTACATTCACCTTCTTGACAAGCTTGATATCCCTTGATGAAGCTCCGGCTTCTATATCATAGTCTCCGGATTCTATATGCCAGTCGTTTAAGTCAATGTCAAAATAAGCGAAGGCTCTTTTTCCGAGAGTAAATGAAACCGTCTTTGTCTCCCCTGCCTTAAGGCTTACTTTTTCAAATGCCCGAAGCTCGCGTACCGGTCTCGTTATCCCGTTTGTATGCGGTGCCACATATATCTGCACGACCTCCTTGCCTGCCATCCTGCCAATGTTTGATACATCCACACTGACCTCTATGGATTCTCCCGCCTTCAGCTTTCTCTTTGACACCTTAAGATTTGAATATTTATAAGTCGTATAGCTTAAGCCGTGACCGAAAGGAAAGTTTACTTCTATCTTCTTTGCATCGTAATATCTGTAGCCTACAAATACGCCTTCGGCATAATCCACTCTGTCATAGGCTCCGGGGAAATTCAGGTAGGAAGGATTATCCTCCAGCCTTACAGGGAAGGTCTCGGGAAGTCTTCCGGACGGATTTGCCTTGCCGAAAAGCAGGTTATACTCCGCGCTCCCCACATTCTGACCGCCCAGATACATTTCAAGCACGCCCTTTACGTCCTTAAGCCACGGCATTTCCACGGGGGCTCCGTTATTTAAGACCACGATCACATTCGGCTGCACCTTAAGGATTTCTTCAATGAGCACATTCTGGCACTCGGGCATCCTCATATGCTTCCTGTCATACCCCTCACTTTCAAAGGAATCCGGGAGTCCGGCAAATATTACGGTTACATCGCTTTTCTTTGCCGCGTTAACAGCCTTTGTGATAAGTGTCCTGTCAATCTCGTCTTTTGAGTCATCGTAGCCCTGGGCATAGATCAGGTCATGCCCTTTTCCGTGCGCGGCTTCCCAGAAGGACGTAACCTTAAACGCATTTATATGAGAGCTTCCGCCGCCCTGAAACCTCGGGCTTTTCGCGAATTTACCGATGACCGCTATCGTATCGTTTTTATCAAGCGGGAGCACTCCCTCGTTTTTAAGAAGGACAGCCGACTCCTCCTCTATCTTTCCCGCAAGCTCATGGTCGGCATCCTTGTCCCATTTCACCGTCTTACTCTTATGCGACTCGTATTTGTCTATGAGCCTTAAGATCCTCTCTGCCGCCTTATCGACCACCGCTTCGGAAAGCTCACCGTTCTTTACGGCGGCGATTATCTCCCTGTCATTTACGCCGTAGGAGCCCGGCATTTCAAGATCAAGTCCCGCGCTGAGAGCGTGTACCCTGTTATTTACCGCGCCCCAGTCGCTCATCACCACTCCGTCAAAGTCCCATTCGTCCCGAAGCACTCCCGTCAGAAATCTTCCCGACTCGGACACATGCTTTCCGTTCACTTTATTGTAGGAGCACATAACGGTCCAGGGCTTTGCGTCCTTTACAGCGCCTTCAAATGCCGCAAGATATATCTCTCTTAAGGCTCTTTCATCGACCGTTTCATTTACCGTAAGACGTCTTGTCTCCTGGTTGTTTGCAAGAAAATGCTTTATGCTCGTTCCGATGTTTTTACTCTGAACACCCTTTATCATGGCGCCCGAAAGCTCCGTGGCAAGGAGCGGATCTTCGGAGAAATATTCAAAATTACGTCCGCAAAGGGGCGATCTTTTTATATTTACGGCAGGTCCGAGTATGGTTCCCACGCCTTCTGCCTGACATTCATTCCCCAGTGCCTTTCCGAGCTTATTAAGCAGATTCCTGTCAAAGGAGGATGCGGTGGCGCAGGCGGCCGGAAAGCATACCGCTTTTATGCTCTCGCTGTCACCCGTATGGTCGTCCTCAAGGGTCTGCCTGCGCAGTCCGTGAGGTCCGTCGCTGACCTCAAATTCCGGTACCTTCTGACTTTTTACCGCCTTTGTGTGCCAGAAATCCCGCCCTGAGCACAATGATGCCTTCTCCTCAAGTGTCATGCCCTGTAAGACCTTTTTGACGTCCATAAATTTACCTCCTTATCCCTTTGATCTGCTACAGCTCCTTCTTGACCGGTATGAGTGTCAAAAGTTCATGCCCCGGATCATGCAAGCATGACCGCTGCACGACCTTTTGATGCTGTTATCATATCATATCATAATTTTGTCACTTTTGTTATAAAAACTTTTACATATTCCGCTGTGTTTATGCTATAATAGCAATATAAAAAGCTTAGGATCTGTTCATAAAAAGATATTTACGAACAGCACCTTACGGGAGGTAGAGATATGCCGACAAATGAGAAAGAAATAAATGTCAATCTGCTAAGAGAAAAACAACATCTTACAAGAGTCAGGAAAGTAGCATCAAAAGAAAATGCCACTATTCAGGAGGTCTTAGAGGCTATCGATGACGAGATATCCGACATAGATATGATGTTATATCAGGAGCCTCCGATAAATAACAATTAAGAAAGGAGAATGTAAAGTAACCTGCAATGAGTGATTTTATCGTAAACATTATCCACAGACCGGAATTGGCGCCGGAATACGCCGAAAAGGTCACCGGACAGGGCAAGGTCGATGATATCGGAAGAAAATCTCTTCTTGACGAGTCGGAGAGCATTTTCAGATTCCAGCAGGACACAGCCCATAACAACGGCTTAAAGACCACTATCCAGATCACCTATGCCTCACTCTTTTCCGACGAGATCGTCGATATGGTAAAAAAAGACCATGAAAAATACGGTGACGAGATAGGACTGTCGCTTCTGGGTCTTCCATGCAAGCAGTTCCGTGAAAAGTACAAGACGAAGGATTTCTGTATCTGGATGTTTTCAATGGCGCAGAAAAAACAGATCGTCGACGATGTATTCGGAAAATTTTATGAAAAATTCGGTTTCTATCCCGAATCCACCGGCTCTTATTATATGGATGCCGAGCTTATAAGCTACATTAAAGAAAAGTATCCGACCGTAAAATGTGCCATAGCCACCTGCTGGGAGGAGGGTCCGAAGGCTTATCATACCTGCAACAACTCATGGTATACATTTATGGACGGCGGCCCCTGGAATCCATGGATCCCCTCAAAGTGCAACACCCACGTTCCGGCTGCATCAAAGGAGGATGATTCCGGCATTGTGGCTATTCCCCACCTTTCAAGGGATCTTATAGCATGCTATGACGGAAACGGATCCAATTTCGGCACGCACCCCCAGAATGTATTAAGGGGAATGATATACGAAGACGGTGAATACCCCTATCTTTACAACATAATAGACCAGTACAGATATCTTGAAAAATTCAATAACGGATATTCGTATAATATGATGTTCGTAGGCCCGGGGTGGCTTAATAAGCTCGGACGCTGGGAGGCTCCTTACGAGCTTCTTAAGAAATCCTACGAGGACGGGATGGCTTATTACGGAAAGCTCAAGAAGGAAGGAAAGCTCACCGATATGACCATGTCCGAATTCGCGGATTATTTCAGAAATAAAAAGTCATATACCGAGCCCGAATGCGCTCTCTGGCGGGATACGCTTTACGGCTCGAAAAAGCAGTATTTCTGGTACTGCGATCCGGATATGAGAGTCGGGATGAATATGGATCAGGGTGGTGCCATTTTCGATCTGCGCCCTTATGCCGCAAAGCTCAATATTCCCGTGGGCATCGGTACCGGAAACCCGACCAATGCCTCCTACCCCTTCCTTATACAGGATAAATACAGGGCAGGCTATTTTACCCACTATGCGGGCGAAGGGACCATAAAGAGCGCAAAATTCACCTATGAGGGGTCAGAGGTCGATCTTTGTCTTGAGCGTACCAAGGGACATTATTCAAAAGATGGGAAAGACACGATCCTTACGTTAGATCCGGTTGAGATCGAATATCCCGGCCTCACCGTCACCGTTTTAAGCGTGTTTACCTTTACTGAGGGGTCATCAGCCATCAAGGTCGAAAGAAAGATCCTTGATATGTCCGACGATACAAAGAAGGTGGATATCAATGAATATATCACTGCCTGCTACGGTACAAACGAATATTCAGAGGATATGTCATCGCTCAGGCTTAGTCTTGAAGGCGCCGAAGGCAGAAAATCCCTCGATTACGAATATCTTTGCAGGGAAGAATATATGAAGGGCGCCGAAAACGCCTCCTGCGTGATACCTCCCGTAAATACGAAGGTTATTTTAAGCACCGACGATAAAGAGGCTGTCGGTTATTTTAAGGAAGGATACGCATTCTCTCCGATGTTCACGCTGGGAATGCAAAAAAGTCTGGGGAAAGGAGATGTGTTTACGACATGGCTCAAGCTACAAAAGGCAGATTAAATTACAGATGCCCCGCATGCTTTATGAGGGATATCGATGTGGATATGTTCTACGATAAGGAAAAAAAGGAGTATTACTGCCTCCGCTGCCAGTATACGGGCAGTGAGGAGGATGTGCTGCAAAAGAACCAAATGGCGCGCTTCAGATACAAGGATATGATGAAACGCTTCACGGAGGCCGATTTCGAGACGTTTTAAGGATATGCTGTTTAATAAAAGGTATTTTTGCTTAAGACACCGGTCTTTAAGCAAAAATACCTTTTTTCTATCCTTTTATCGTATTTACTGTGATGTCTTTACCCTGAACTATCCTTCCGGCAATACTTTTGCACTCAGGACACCTGTAGTCATTGTCCTTACCGGGATGATAAAGGGTTTTGCAGCTGTCGCACTCTGCAAGCACGGGAACCTGCGTTATCACCAGACGGGCATTTTTTAATACGGTGTCCTTTGCGGCTTCCTTAAAATACATCTCAAGATATTCCGGCAGGGCTCCGGTCATTTCACCGACCTGTACCGCCACTTCCTTTACATCCGTGATGCCGTTTTCTTTTGCGCTCCTTCCGGCCGTGTCTATGATCTTTACCACATAGCTCATCTCATGCATTGCAAAGGTGTCAGTTTGCCTTAAGTTCTTTCCAGAGATCGTTTAACAGAGTATTCGTTTCGGGATCTGTAAGTGTACATACCTCGCAGTTTTCCGTCTCCTTATCATCCGGGAAAAGAGTCTTATCATTCTGCAGCTCTTCGTCAAGCTGCCCCTTTACGGTCTCGTTCGGTGTAAGATAATAGATATACTCAAAATTCTTAAGAGCTACGTCATCCCTGCACAGGAAATCAAGGAATTTACTTGCAGCCTCCTTATTTGCACAGTTCTTTGTGATACCCCATGAATCGAGCCATACATTTGAACCCTCATCCGGTATCACATAGGCAAGATTTTCGTTAAATTCATGCCCGAGATAAGCTTCACCGGAATAAACCACTGCCATAGCCGCATTTCCTGCCACGACCTCATCCCTTGCCTCATCCACCAGATATGCCTCCACATCAGGCTTTTGCTTCAGTAAAGTATCGTAGGTATTCTGTATCTCCTCTTTATCCGTGGTATTCAGTGAATATCCGAGGTATTTCTCCGTGATCATAAAAGCGTCACGGACAGAATTCTGCATTATGATGTCTCCCGCATATTCTCCGTTAAACAGGACATCCCAGCTGTGTACCGGTTCCTTTACTTTGGTGGTATCGTATAAAATGCCTATGGTCCCCCAGAAATACGGAAGAGTATACTTGTTATCCGGATCGAAGGCCTTTGAAAATTCCCAGTATTTATCCCCGATATTGTCCTTATATTCAAAGGATGAGAAATCCACCTCCTGAAGCTCTCCCTCCTCTATGAGCCTTTTCAGCATATAATCCGATGTACAGAGCAGATCATACTGTATAGCGCCTGCCTTGTACTTGGTATACATTTCCTCGGGAGTCACCGCTTCCTCATACTTGATCTTTATCCCGGTCTCCTTTGTAAACATCTCTATCACATCCGGGTCCATATATTCACCGTAATTAAACACGGTCAATGTGTCCGGAGCGGACGAAACGGATGCCGGACTTTCTGCGCATCCCCCCAACAGCAGTCCGGTAAGTACCATGCTTATAACAGCTACACAAAATTTCTTATTCATATCCCCTTTTCCTTTCTTTTGTGCCTATCGTGTTTCCGTTTGCTACTAACAGCACTCCAAATACCACTGTAAATATTATGGTTGAAAGTGCATACATTTCCGGTTTGATCCCCTTTCTGATCTCACCGTATATCATCGTGGAAAGAGTATTCACTCCTGCTCCCTTTGTAAAATATGTGATCACAAAATCATCCATCGACATTGTAAAGGCCATAAAAAATCCCGACAGCATCCCGTCCTTAAGCTGCGGCAGTATGAGCATAAAAAAGGCTCTTAAGGGACCTGCCCCGAGATCTCTTCCGGCATTGTATATCGAAAGATTCATCATTTTTACCTTGGGCAGTACCGCCAGTATCACATAAGGTATATTAAATGTGATGTGTGACAGCAGTACCGAATTGAAGCCGAGCGGCATAAACTGTATCATCCACAGCATAAGCGCTATACCCGTCACTATGTCCGCATTAAGCATGGGAATATTGGTAAGCACCATCATCGTCCTGTGGCTTCTTCTTTTCATTGAGGATATTCCCAAAGCTGCGGCCGTACCGATGATAAGAGAAATAAATGCCGATAAGAATGCCAGTGCCAGTGTGGTCATGAGTGCCGACTGTATCTGTCTGTTGTGTATCAGGCTGATATACCAGTCAAGCGTAAAGCCCTCCCAGACCACGCGGGACCTTGACTTATTAAAGGAAAGCACGATCAGTACCGCTATCGGAGCATATAAAAAGACAGCTATGATCGCAACATAGAACCGGCTTATGAAGTCCGTCAGCTTATCTACCATGCCGTCTCCTCCTGTCTGTCGCTCTGCTCATGCTTCTCTACGGTAAATGCCATGCTTATGAGTACAAATATCATAAGGGCCACGGATAACCCCGCTCCCATATTCCAGTCCATGCTCTGGATAAATTCCTGTTCAATGATATTTCCCACAAGCTGCAGCTTGCCTCCGCCTAAGATATCCGCAGTAACGAAGCTGGTCATTGAGGGCACAAACACCATCGTGATCCCGCTCATAAGACCGGGTATGGAAAGAGGGAAGATTATCCTGCCGAATACCGTAAGCTTCTTTGCCCCCAGATCCTCAGCCGCTTCTATTATGTCGTCATCTATCGCGGAAACGGCATCATAAAGCGGAAGCACCATATAAGGAAGATAGTCATAGACCACTCCTATCATTATGCTGATATAGGTGTTTGAGATATCGATACTGCCGATCCCCATACGGCTTAAAACGAGATTCAGGATACCGTTTGAAGAAAGTATCATCTGCCATGCAAGAAGCTTTAATATAAAATTCATCCACATCGGGAGTATTAAAATAAAGATCGTTGAGCGTCTTCCGCCGAAATTCAGTCTTTTCAGAGCCAGTACCAGCGGATACGCCAGAAGTATACATATAAGCGTGCATCCCCCCGCGATCTCAAGTGAGAATATAAGCGCCTTCAAGTTTACCGGGTCCACGATGGCAAGTATGTTTGACAGTGTGAAGGCTCCTGTCCTGTCAAGAAGTGCGTACCTTAATATCACGATAAGAGGTATCACGGTAAAGCCGACAGACCACACCACATAGGGATAAGCCAGATTTTTTCTTTTGTTCAGGTATTTATCCAAGCTTGTCTATTACCTCCTCATCGCTGGACTTGGGCTTCCTCATTATCTGGATGTTTTCCGGATCTATCGAAAGACTCACCTCACTGTTTACAGCCGCCGGAACATTGCTCTGGACAGACCATTCATGCGTGCCCGCAGTCACGCTTATATCGTAATATGCTCCCTTATATATGAGATTTGTGACTATACCGTTTGTAAAACCGCTGCCCTTTGTACCTATTATGAGGTCTTCGGGTCTTATTACCACATCCACAGGCTCATTTGCATCAAACCCTTCATCCACGCACTCTACCTCTATACCCTGTATAAGGACCAGCCTGTCCTTTAACATGATACCGTTTATGATATTACTGTCACCGATGAAGTCTGCCACAAATGCATTCTGCGGCTCGTCGTATATGCTCTTTGATGTCCCCATCTGCTGTATGATGCCCTGATTCATTACGACGATCCTGTCTGACATCGTAAGTGCCTCTTCCTGGTCATGGGTAACGTACACGAAGGTTATGCCGACCTCATGCTTGATCCTCATAAGCTCTCTCTGCATCTCGTGCCTGAGCTTTAAGTCAAGTGCCCCTAAAGGCTCATCCAAAAGAAGCATCTTGGGCTCGTTTACAATGGCTCTTGCTATGGCTATCCTCTGCTGCTGTCCTCCCGAAAGGGATGTCGTCATCCTGTCCCCGTAACCGTCCATATTTACCAGATGCAGTGCATATCTGACCTTCTCGTTTATATATTCCTTCGGTTTTTTCTTAAGCTTCAGGCCGAAGGCTATATTATCCGACACGTTCATATGCGGGAACAGTGAATATTTCTGAAATACCGTATGAACCTGCCGCTTTTCCGGCGGAAGTAAGGTGATATCCTGACCCTCAAAAAAAACCTGTCCGCTGTCCGGCTTCACAAAGCCGCCGATGATCCGAAGCAGCGTGGATTTGCCGCAGCCTGACGGCCCCAGCAGCGTTACAAATTCGTTCTTTTCTATATCAAGAGTCAGATCGTCAAGTATCTTTTTTCCGTCAAAGCTCTTGCTTATACCTCTAAGTTCAAGAATAATATTGCCCATTTTTCCTCAATAATCATATAAAATCATAATGCTTATCAAGCAAGCCTGAATGCATTATGATCTTTTGACCCTGACATCATCATATATCACGTTAAATTTACACCTTCACAAGTAACAAATAATACTACATTTTTCAGAGATTGACAATGTATTAAATAATCCTTTACACTGTAGATGATTTATATGTTGCAATTCAGTCCCGATTATTTTTTTTGGAGGTCTGCCGATGAATATAGTATGTTTGGATCTTGAAGGAGTGCTCGTACCCGAGATATGGATCGCTTTTTCCAAAGCAAGCGGGATTCCCGAATTAAAAAGGACTACGCGGGATGAGCCCGATTACGAGAAGCTTATGAGATGGAGACTGGATATCTTAAAAAAGAACGGACTGGGACTTAAGGAAATACAGGACACCATAGCAAAAATAGAGCCTCTTGAGGGAGCAAAAGAATTTCTGGATGAACTCAGAGCCATCACACAGGTGATCATCATAAGCGATACCTTCACCCAGTTTGCAAAGCCCCTTATGGAAAAGCTCGGATATCCGACTATATTCTGCAACACCCTTGAGGTGGCCGAAAACGGGGAGATCACTGATTTTCATATGAGGATAGAGGGAGCAAAGCTTGCTACCGTAAAAGCACTTCAGTCGATAGGCTTTGAAACGATAGCCGCCGGAGACAGCTATAACGATCTGGGTATGATAAAAAACAGCAAGGCCGGCTTCCTTTTCAGAAGCACCGGTCAGATCATAAAGGATAATCCCGATATACCGGCCTTTGAAGAATATGAAGATTTTTTAAATGCGATCAAAAGGGTTTTATGATCATTCATTTTTATTCAGGAACCTCATTTTCGAGTCCTCTGCAGTCTGGGACGGTGTCGTAACGGCAACTCCCTTCTGTATGGAATGCTGTTCCTTTTTACCCTGTGCACGCGCACGTATCCTATCGACGATCCGCTGGCATTCTTCACAGTAATAGCCTTCGCGTATCACCTTTCCGCACTGCTCGCAGGTGAGTCTGACCTTGCTGCTGTCTGCAATACTGAATTTTCCGCTTCGCAGCCAGTTCATAATGTCCTTATGGGTCACATCAGGGAATTTCCCTCTTATCTCCTGCTCGGTAGTTCCCGGATGATCATACAGATAATCCCTTACCTTATGATAATCATCATCAAATACATTTTCACATTGCGGACAGACATTACTTCCGAATGATGATTGGAATATCCTTCCGCATTTTTCACAAATCTTTACATCCATGGAGAGTCTCCCCCGCATCATTCCTTCACAGCAAACCGTGATGTAAGGATCAAAAAACACCTTTTAACCCTTACATCTTAACCATCTTACCAAAAATACCGTCCTTTTTCAAATCCGGGGAGTCCGTAAACCCGAGCTTGTCCAATACCCTTAAAGATGCCTTATTATCTTTGGCTGTAAAAGCATACAGCTTTTCTATCCCGTAATAATCCCTTGCCACAGTCATTATGGACCGGCAGGCTTCTGTCGCATACCCTCTGTTTCTGTATTCGTATGCAATCTCATAGCCCAGCTCTATGCCGTCTGTTCTTTCACTGTTCATAAGACCGGCCCGTCCGATCACCTCACTGCTGTCTTTTTTTACGACCGCCCATATCCCGTAGCCGAAGAACCCGTAAATGTTTTTTATATATTGCTCGGTATAATCCGGCACGCCGGTCATCTCGGGAAAGATCTCGTAATCATCCTCTGTCGTAAACTCCCTTATGATAAGTCTTTCGGTACGGGTGATCACCCACGGCTTTCCGTGCTTTCTCTGATACATCTTTATTATAAAATCCGCATCTACTTCATCAAACCCCTCTATCTCGCACTGTGCCCCAAAAGAGGCATATTTATAGCTTACATAGGCTATATCCTCTTTTTGTGCGTATTTTACACTCTCTTGTCCCGCACAGATACAAAGACATTCCCCGGGTCTTAAGGAGCCGGGAATATGTTCCTCAAAAAAGACAACCCTTATCCCTCTGCCTGTAAGATCCTGTATAAGTGCTTTAAAATACCGGTCCTCATTGCATTTTTATCGCAAATCACAGTCTTAAAATCTGTTTTTTCCATTTTTGTGTCGTTTGTTTGGTTTTTGTTCACATTTATTTTAAAATTCTTTCATTTCATAAGAGTTTTTTATTCATTTATGGCTGATATACTCGTAAGCATAGAAGAGCTTCTTCTAAAAGCTGATGAGCAGGTAGTACCTAATACTAAAAAAACTTTTTCATAATAAATGGCGGAATGCAGATTCCGCCATCCTCCCTTTTAAAAGCCAATTTTATAAAAACCGTATTTATAAATAAGGGGCACTTTTGCAAGTGCCCCTTAATCTTTCCGTGTTTATTAAACTCAAGCCTTGTTATCTGAACCAAGTACGTTGATGATCTTGTGATGAACGATATCCTTAACATACTTACGTCCGTCTGTGAGATACTGACGGGGATCGAAGTGATCGGGATGAGCTTCAAAATGCTCCCTGATACCTGCTGTCATACCGAGACGGAGATCAGAGTCGATATTTATCTTACATACAGCGCCCTTTGCGGCTTCACGAAGCTGATCCTCGGGTATGCCGATCGCATCCTTAAGTGCTCCGCCGTGCTCATTTATGATCTTAACATATTCCTGAGGAACAGATGAAGAACCGTGAAGAACGATAGGGAAGCCGGGAAGCCTCTTGGCTACTTCCGCAAGGATGTCAAGACGAAGCTTGGGATTTGTACCGGGCTTAAATTTATATGCGCCGTGGCTTGTTCCTATGGCGATGGCAAGTGAGTCAACTCCTGTCCTCTTAACAAACTCTTCAACCTGATCGGGATCTGTATACATAGCCTTGTCATCCGCTACATTTACATCATCCTCTACACCTGCAAGGGTACCGAGCTCTGCCTCTACAACAGCTCCCTTATCGTGAGCGTATTCGGCAACCTTCTTTGAAACGGCTATATTGTCCTCGAAGGACTGTGAAGAAGCATCTATCATTACCGATGTGAAGCCTCCGTCCACACAAGCCTTACAGATCTCAAAGTCCGCGCCGTGATCGAGGTGCATAGCTATCGGTATATCGGTCACTGCAACGGCTGCTTCTACCAGCTTCATAAGATATGCCTGCTGTGCATACTTCCTTGCGCCCGCCGAAGCCTGAAGGATCACGGGAGAGTGAAGCTCATTTGCTGCCTCTGTGATGGCCTGAACGATCTCCATGTTGTTAACGTTGAATGCGCCTATAGCGTATCCTCCGTTATAAGCCTTCTCGAACATCTCTTTAGTACCAACTAACGCCATATTTGTTTACTTCCTTTCTTTAAAATTATATTTACACTGCCTAAAATACTCTTGTATGATCAAGGATTTTAAAGCACATACATTTTACCACTACGGTACGATCATTTCAACAGCGCTTTTAAGGTTTGTTATCTCCGCTTTCTTAACACTGCCGCCGTATTCCCCGTCTAAGGTCCATGCAACTTCGGTATCTGTCTCTATGATCATATGGGAGGTTTTGAATGTGTAGACATACCGGGCATCCCCCTTTCCGAGGAAAAACGCCCTGAGCACTTCCTGAAATTCAAGGGGTGTCTTCATGGTCCGCACCAGAAGTACCTCGAATTCACCGTCACTGAGATCCACATCCGGTCCTGTGATCCCCTTAAACCCTCCGACGGATTTTGAATTTGTCACCATTCCGAACATAAAATCCCCTTCGATCACCATAGCATTGAAGCTGGCTTTTAAATGGTAATTTACGACCTCTCCGAGACGCTTTGCCCCTTCAAGGATATACGCCGAATGACCGAGGGTATTTTTAAGGTTCTGGTCCGTATCATAGGAAACATCGGTAAAAAGACCGAAAGCCGCCACATAGACAAAAAATCTTTCATTAAAGGCACCCATATCACACCTGTATCTGTTTCCGGATACAACCAGATCCGCTGCCTTCATCATCTGTGACGGTATCCCAAGCGATACCGCAAAATCATTTGTGGAACCGGCCGGAATGTAACCTATCGGGATATCCCTGCCGCTTTTCAGAAGACCGGTGATGGTCTCGTTTAAGGTTCCGTCTCCTCCGCAGCATACTACCAGGTCATAATCTCCGGAAATACCGGCAGTGGCTACAGCCGCATCTCCTCTTTCCATGGTGGGATGCACTGTTATCTCATAGCCGGCTCTCGAAAGGATATCTATGATGTCCAGAAGATTACTTCTTATTCTGGCCTTTCCCGCATGTGGATTATAAACAAAGAATAATTTTTTATGTAGCACTTGTCAGAAATTCACCCACTCCCTTAAGAGCCTCTTCCTCATCGGCTCCGTCGGTGACAATCGTTACTTCTTCGCCGTTTTTAAGAGCAAGAGACATCATTCCCATTATACTCTTTGCATTTACATGTTTTGACTGCACATCGATATACACCGATGAGTCATACCTGTTGGCGGTCTGAACCAGCATCGCTATCGGACGCGTATCGTCTGTGCCGCTCACATTCACCGTTACTTCCTGTTTTTTCATAATCTCCTCGCTATTTCTCCCAATTTCCGCAGCCTGTGGTTTACACCCGACTTTCCCAGCGGAGGGTCCATCAGCTGTCCAAGCTCATAAAGCGGAAGATCGGGATTTTCCAGCCTTAATTCCGCCATCTGTCGTAAGGCGGGGCTTAAACCTTTTAGTTTTCCCGTACTTTGAAGATACTTAATATCTTCGATCTGCTTCCTTGCACTCAAAACCGTTTTTGAGATATTTGCGGTCTCACAGTTTACCCTGCGGTTCACGGAATTCCTCATCCCCTTAAGGATTCTTGAGTTCTCCATTTCCATAAGAGCGATATGTGCATCCATCACCCCGAGCATATCAACTATTTTAGACCCGTCTTTTATATATATCACAAAGTGTTTCTTTCGGCAAATCACACCCGGACGGACATCAAAATATTCCATCTGCCGTGCCAGAAAATCCGCTTTTTCCCGCGTCTGACACACTATTTCAAAGTGATAGGAATTCTTCGGGTCATTTAAGAAGCCTGTACACATAAATGCGCCCTTAATAAAATTCCGTCTGCTGTCCGTATCCGAAAGATCAAGTCTTTCGTATCCTCCGTCCAGACATACCGCTTCAGAAAGCTCCAGAGCCTCTTTTCCCCTGATCCTGAGCTTCATATTTTCGCTGTGATGAGAATTTCCCGATGAACAATCAATTTTTATATTAAATGTTTTTTTCAGCAAAGTAAAGCAGATTCCCGCAGTCTCACTCTTTTCGGTCACAAACCATATCGATGCCTCTTTCTCCGTGATGCTGTTCCTCATTCCCTGCTGCATAAACATTGCCGCCAGAAAAGAAACCCTGTCCTTTCTTCTCAGCGGCAATTTCTTTGCAATCTCCTGCTTCACATCCTGTGAAAACGACATATTGCCTATTTACCTCTTTTTGTATCCTTTTCTATATCTCTGTGCTCTATCTTTACCCCGTATTTTCCTGTTTTTTCCATTCTTTCAAATATCTTATTTGAAAGTGTGACACTCCTGTGCTTTCCGCCCGTGCAGCCTATGGCGACCACAAGCTGGTTCTTTCCTTCAATGATATAATTCGGGATCAGAAAATCAAGCATATCCTCAAGCTTATTCAAAAACATATCCGCTTCGGGAAAACCCATTACATAATCCTGTATCTTGCTGTCATTTCCCGTATATGCCTTTAACTCCTCAATATAATAGGGATTCGGCAGAAACCTTACGTCAAACACCAGATCCGCATCATTCGGAATGCCATACTTATATCCGAAAGACAGAATGGTAATAAAGATATTTCCGTAGCTTTTATTTTTTGAAAATATATCGTCAAGCTCTTTTTTTAACTCCCGTGTAAGCATACGGGATGAATCTATGATATATGTGGCGTTTTTCTTGAGATATTCAAGCAGCTTTCTCTCTTTTTCTATGCCGTCCTCCACCCTGCCGTCACCTGCAAGCGGATGGATTCGCCTTGTCTCTTTAAAGCGCTTTACTATGACGTCATCAGATGCCTCCATAAACAGGATATCATAGTCTACATTGTTTTTCCTGAGGGTATCAAGGGCAGCATCCATATCCTTAAGTCCCGTCCTTGCATCCACCCCTATTGCCACCTTGTTCAATTCCGAATTCTTTGTATTTATAAGCTCCGCAAATTTCTCAATAAGAAAAACGGGAAGATTATCTATACAAAAATACCCCATATCCTCGAGCATTTTAAGAGAAGTGCTTTTGCCCGCACCGCTCATGCCCGTAACGATGATCAGCTTCATTAAAACTCTCCCAGCATACAGATCTCCGGCTCAAGCTTAACTTGGAACCTGAGATATACCTTCTCTCTTACCTCGTTTATCAGGTCATATACATCTGCTGCAGTTGCTCTGCCTGTATTTACGATAAACCCGCAGTGCTTTTCCGAAATCTTTGCCCCGCCTATCGTATAGCCCGAAAGTCCTGCATCCATGATGAGCTTTCCTGCAAAATGTCCTTCCGGTCTCTTAAACGCCGATCCGGCACTTGGATATTCCAAAGGCTGCTTTTTCCGGCGCTTTAAGGCAAGCTCCTGCATCTTTTCCTCTATCTCTTCCCTGTTACCGCTTTTAAGCTCAAATTCAACCGCAGTTACGATGAATCCTCTCTGCTTACATTCACTGGTGCGATAACCGTATTTCATTTCCCTGTTTGAAAGTAATACGCTTTCACTGCCGCCCGTGCATATCCTGACCGATCTTACCACATCCGCCATTTCACATTCATAGGCGCCAGCATTCATCACGGCCGCACCGCCGACAGTTCCCGGTATTCCCGAAAGCCCCTCCATACCTGAAAGGGAATTCTGCGCCGCTGTCTGTGCCGTCTTTGAAAGCATGGCACCGGCCATGGCAGTGATCTTATTTCCCTCGACGGTTATCCCGTTCAACCCGGACATATCTATAACGATACCTCTGTATCCGTGGTCGCTTACGAGCAGGTTGCTCCCGTTCCCCAAAATAAAATATTCCCTGCCGGTCTGGGAAAGATACCAGATCAGCTTATTTAATGTCTCCTCGCTTACGGGTCTTATGAAAAAGTCAACCGGACCGCCGATCTTAAAGGTGGTATGGTTCTTCATCTCCTCGTCGGTGATTATATTTTCCTCCCCGACGATGCTATTTAATTGCTGAAGAAAAAATGAATTCAATCTATCACCATTTTGGCAGCCCCGATAAGTCCGGCATCATTTCCGAGGGTGGCCCTTTCTATTTTTGCTTCCGAACATCCGTGGAAAACATATTTCTTAAAATTCTTTTCTATATACGGAAGGATGACATCCCCCGATCTCGACACTCCTCCGCCGAGAACGAACACCTCGGGATTAAGCACTCCCGCGATTATTGATAGTCCCCATCCGAGATAATAACCGAATTTCTCGGCTACTCTTATCGCAAGCGCATCCCCCTGCTTTACAGCCTCCCACATATTCTTTGCGGAAAGCTCCGAATCTCTCAAAATGCTGTCGTCATCAGATGATCCAAGCTCTTCTTTAAGAAGCCTTACTATCCCCGTTGCCGAAGCATACTGCTCAAGACAGCCGCAATTTCCGCAGTTGCAGTGGATGCTCTCATCCGGCTTGATCACAAGATGCCCTATCTCACCGCCTGCGCCAAAGGCTCCTGTAATTATCTTTCCGTCATGGATAACTCCTCCGCCTACTCCCGTGCCGAGTGTTACCATTACCATATCCTTATAGCCCTTGCCGGCTCCCTGCCACACCTCTCCTAAGGCTGCGACATTGGCATCATTTCCGGCTTTTACCAAAAGACCGCCGAGCAGTTTGGAAAGGTCGTCTGCCACATTGAATTTTCTGTCCCAATGGAGATTTACCGCCTTGTTTATCA
This sequence comes from Lachnospiraceae bacterium, assembly GCA_017633935.1. Lineage (GTDB taxonomy): Bacteria > Bacillota > Clostridia > Lachnospirales > Lachnospiraceae > NK4A144. The sequence continues at coordinate 17,009 of JAGBOJ010000068.1, forward strand.
CTCCATTTCCATCCACAGGTCCGGGAAGCCCTATACCGGCACCGGCGATATCATTCCTGTCAATGCCTTTTTCGGTGATCTTATCGTTTACCGACTTTGCGATATCGGGCAATACATTTTTTCCGCCGTCTTCAACATCTGTGGGGATTTCCCATTTTTCCACTATCTGTCCTTCGATCGTCAGCAGTCCGAGCTTAACGGATGTACCGCCCACATCAATCCCAAAAGCATACTTACTCATTCATCTTCTCCCTTTCTGTTCATGTTTTCCTGCACTCTCTTGTAAAGCTCCTGTGCAGCGTTGTAGCCCATCTTCTTTTGTCTGTGGTTTACCGCAGCCGTTTCGCAGATCACCGCCAGATTTCTTCCCGGTCTGATAGGAATACTGTGACATACAACCTTGTTTCCCAGATACTCCGTATACTCTTCCTCAAGCCCAAGCCTGTCATAATCCTTATCCCTGTCCCAGTCCTCAAGCCGGATGACAAGATCAAGATTCTGGGTTTCCTCCACCGAAGAAGCACCGAATAGGGCCTTTACATCCACGATACCTATTCCTCTGAGCTCTATAAAGTGCTTTGTGATATCCGGTGCCGATCCCACAAGCGTATCATCCGACACTTTTCTTATCTCCACCACGTCATCGGTAATAAGCCGGTGTCCTCTTTTTATAAGCTCCAGTGCCGCCTCGCTCTTTCCTATACCGGATTCGCCGGTGATCAGCACGCCTTCACCGTATACATCCACCAAGACTCCGTGGATCGATATACAGGGTGCCAGCTTCACATTCAGCCACCTTATTATCTCTGCCATAAAATCCGAGGTTGCCTTTGAGGTATTAAGCACCGGTACGTTATGCTCTATGGCGTACTGCTTAAAAAGCTCATCCGGCTCAAGATCCCTGCAGTATATGATGCAGGGGATATCCTCATACGAGAAAAATTCGCTGTATATCCTCTCCTTGGTCACTCTCTCCATTTTTTCCATATATGAATATTCGAGAAAACCGATTATCTCGACTCGGGATGAATCAAAATGGTCGAAAAACCCCGCCATCTGCATCGCGGGTCTGTTTATATCCGGTTTAATGATCTTTACACCCGTAATATCAACCTCCGGAGTGAGATTTTTAAGATTCATCTTTTGGATTATCTGCTTTAATGAAACAGTGGCCATATACTTTTCTCCATGATCTGAAACTATACTGCTATGCAGCACGACCTTTTGACGCTGTTATCATCATATCATTCTTTCCCATCAAAGTAAACTTTTACTGCTTCCGCGGATTTCGGTGTCATTTCAGGAATTGCGGCAAGCTCTTCCAGACTGGCACTTTTTATTGCCTCTATGGAGCCGAATTTCCTCATAAGCGCCTTTCTTCTTGCCGGTCCGATACCATCTATGTCATCAAGGACCGAGTGTACCTGATGAACGCTCCTGAGGGATCTGTGATATTCGATGGCAAAGCGATGCACTTCATCCTGAATCCTTGTCACAAGCTTAAATCCCTCTGAATGCACATCGATCGGCACTTCAACATTGTTATAATATATCCCGCGTGTGCGATGGTTGTCATCCTTTACGAGTCCTGCCACGGGTATGTCGATCCCCAGGGTATCAAGGACATCAAGTGCCACATTTACCTGCCCTCTTCCGCCATCCATCAATATAAGATCCGGCATTCTGTTAAATGCGTCAAATTCATCATCCGAGGTATGATGCGTAAACCTTCTGGTCAGCACCTCCTGCATGGAAGCGTAGTCGTCGTTTCCGACTCCGGATCTTATCCTGAACTTTCTGTAATCCGAATGTCTGGCCTTTCCTTTTTCAAAAACAACCATGGAGCCCACAGAATCAAAACCGCTTATATGCGATATATCGTAAGATTCCATTCGATTTGCGCTGTTTAAGCCCAAAAGCTCTGCTATTTCCTTTGCCGCGCCTATCGTCCTGCCCTCTTCCCTTTTTATCCTGTCGCGGTTATTGGTAAGTATCAGTTCGGCGTTTTTCTTTGCCAGAAGGATCATTTTTTCCTTCTGACCCTTAACAGGCACCGTCACGCTCACTTTCTGTCCTCTTTTTTCAGTCAGAAATTCTTCTAAGAGCAGCTTATCCTCAACCTCTAATTCAAGCATTATCTCCCTTGGTATGAACGGTGTTCCGGAATAATACTGCTTCACAAAGTCGTTTAATATTTCCTCTTCACTCCGCTCCTGTACATGGGTCATAAAGAAATGCTCTCTTCCGATGAGCCTGCCGTCCCGCACGAAAAACGCCTGCACGACCGCATCCTCATTGTCCTTAAATATTGCTATAACATCCCTGTCCTCACCGCCGTAGGAGGTTATCTTCTGCTTCTGTGCCACCGCTTTGACGGATTCGATAAGATCCCTGCTTTCTGCCGCGTCTTCAAACCGCAGCTCCTCCGAGGCCTTCTCCATTTTTGCTGTCAGCATTTTTAATACGGGCTCATAATCTCCGTTCAGGAAATCCAATGCTCCCTGTACAGCCTTTGCATACCCCTCTTTATCTTCAAAGCCGGCTCTGCACGGCGCCATGCACTGATGGATATGGTAATTTAAGCAGACCCGTTCCTTACCCATATCCCTCGGAAGTACCCTGTTGCAGGTCCTTAGCTTATAAATCTTATTGATCAGCTCTATCGTATCCCTGACACCGTAAGCAGATGTATATGGTCCGAAATACTTTGCTTTATCCTTTTTCATGGTACGGGTCAGGAGTATCCTCGGATACTCCTCGTTTATCGTGACCTTGATATAGGGGTAGGTCTTATCGTCCTTTAGCATCGTATTGTACTTGGGACGATGCTCCTTTATCAGATTGCACTCCAGCACCAGAGCCTCGAGCTCCGAGTCTGTCATTATATATTCAAACCAGTTTATAAGTGATACCATTTTCAGTATCTTCTGGGATTTATTTGTTTTTCTGAAATATGAATGAACACGATTAAAGAGATCGACCGCTTTTCCAATGTAAATGATCGTATCATCAGCATCGTGCATAAGATATACGCCCGGTTTATGAGGCAGCTTTTTCAGTTCTTCTTCAACATTGAATTCCATATCCTGCATAAATCCAAAAGGCGTGGCATAATACCACGCCTTTTACGCTAAATATTCTTACAGCTTAAAGTCAACGGTTGCCGGCTCTTCTTCCTTTTCGGCAAGAAAATCCTTCAAAGCACTCGTGATCTCATCCAGACTGTCCGCCTTAACGAATTTCTTTATCGTGGGAAATCTGCCTTCTTCATCCTCTCCCTTATCTTCCAGCTTTTCTTTCAGCTTTTCGGCTTCCTCTTTCCGCTCTTCTTTTGCTTTTTCTATCCTCTCGGCATTCTTTTCGCTCTGCTTTTCAAGCTCCGCAAAATATTTGAGCGTCCCGTCTTCCGAAACCGTAAATCCGATGGACTTTACACTTCCAAGCTCCTCTTCGGACAGGCTTTCCTTGAACTCGTTTATATTGCCCTGACCTTCTTCGATGACTCCCATCATCTTATTTTTGTATTCCTCGTCGGCTGCCATCTTTTCAAGCTCATCGGCAGTCAGGAGTACACCGAATTCCTTTTCGGTTGCGGAAAGGATCTCGTTTGCTTCTTCTTCGGATGAATAATTTCTTACGAAGAAATCTGTATTTCCTCCGAATTTCTCCTTGAGCTCATCAAGAACCTTCTTTGCCCCGTCGCTTAAGTTTGCCGTGGGATCATCTGCCTTATCGGTATTTTTTACCATACTGAGCTTTTTATCATATGCCGCACCGTATACCTGCTCCGATCTGCCATGTTCGAATGTGTCCTCTACGTCACCGTAGGTCTTCTTTGCTTTTCCGGTCTCCGCAGGCTTTTTCTGTGTCAGATTATTTATGAATTTATCCTGCAAACTGCCGAATCCGTTTACACCAATGCCCATTTTACCGCCCTCCTTTGCGTTAAAATCAATCCCGATGAGGCTTCCCTGCCCCATTCGTCTATTTTATATATCGGCAGGATTTTAAAATACTTTAGGGATTATTTGTATCATCATCCACCTTTATATCGAGTCTGCTTGCATCCTTTCCGGCATTGCTGTTGCCGCGTACCACAGCTCCCGTCGAACCGTATGAATCATAGGGTCTGTCCGCTATGGGAACACTGTCGTCCTTTGCCTCCGCCAGAAATGCCGGTTCGGGCTCTTCAGCCTTTTCTGTCTTGTCCTTTTCTGTTTTGTCTTTTTCCTCCGGCTCCGGAAGTCCTTTTTCCTTCCGGAATATCTCCATAAATTCTTTTCCGGTGATGGTTTCTTTTTCGATAAGGAAGCCTGCCAGCTTGTCTAAGAGCACGCGGTTTTCCTTAAGCAGCTTCTTTGCTTCCTTATAGGCATCCTTGAGCATTTTCATAACCTCAAGATCCACCTCCGCGGCAGTCTCATCCGAGCAGTTCATCACCGCCCTGCCGTCAAGATATCTGTCCTGAATTGTCTCAAGCCCGATAAGTCCGAATTTTCTGCTCATACCGTACTGAGTGACCATTGAGCGGGCTATCGAGGTTGCTTTCTCGATATCGTTCTGGGCTCCCGTGGTGACCGTATCAAACACGATCTCTTCCGCCGCCCTTCCGGCAACCGTAGTGACAAGCATTGCGTGCAGCTCCGCTTCCGTATTTAAATATTTTTCCTCTTCCGGTACATTCATCACATAGCCCAAAGCCCCCATTGTCCTCGGAACTATCGTGATCTTCTGTACAGGCTCGGTATTCTTCTGAAGAGCAGACACAAGCGCATGTCCTATCTCATGATAGGATACTATCCTGCGCTCTTCCTTGCTCATTATGCGGTCCTTCTTTTCCTTTCCGACAAGCACGACTTCAACGGCATCAAAAAGATCCTTTTGATTCACATACTGTCTGCCGGCTTTAACCGCATTTATGGCGGCTTCATTTACCATATTGGCAAGATCGGAGCCTACCGCTCCCGAGGTGGCAAGCGCAATCGCGTCAAAATCAACCGACTCATCCAGCTTTACATCCTTGGCATGAACCTTTAATGTTTCCACCCTTCCCTTAAGATCCGGCTTTTCGACTATGATGCGTCTGTCAAATCTTCCGGGACGCAGCAGAGCCTTATCGAGTATCTCCGGTCTGTTCGTTGCTCCGAGTACCAGTATACCCTTGGACGAATCAAATCCGTCCATTTCGGAAAGCAGCTGGTTTAAGGTCTGCTCTCTTTCATCGTTTCCGCCGCCGTATCTTGAATCCCTGCTCTTTCCGATAGCATCTATCTCATCTATGAAGATTATACATGGAGCATTTTTTTCGGCATCAGAAAACAGATCCCTTACTCTTGAAGCTCCGACACCTACGAACATCTCAACAAAATCCGAGCCCGCAAGCGAGAAGAACGGCACATGGGCTTCACCTGCTACCGCTCTGGCAAGCAATGTTTTTCCTGTACCGGGCGGTCCGACAAGCAGAGCTCCCTTCGGGAGTCTGGCACCGATATCCACATATTTCCCCGGATTATGAAGAAAATCCACTACCTCCTGCAGAGATTCCTTGGCTTCGTCCTGTCCTGCCACATCCTTGAAGGTCACTCCCGTTTCCTTCTGTACATAGACCTTGGCGTTGCTCCTTCCGACACCCATTATTCCGCCTTTGCCGCCCATCCTTCGCATGATGAAGTACAAAAATCCCCATACTAAAAGCAGCGGAAGTCCAAAATTAAGTATCGCCGAGATCAGCGCTCCCGATCTGTCGGGTATGGTATGGCTGAATTTCACCCCTGAATGCATAAGTCTGTCGGCAAGTGCCGGGTCATTTACCAGTCCGGTATAGTAGACCATGATGCTTCCGCCAACCGTAGGAGCCTTCGGATATATCTCAATCTGATCTTCTGTTATTTTTACCTCCTCGATCTGATTTGAAGATACCATCGCCAGAAATTCGCTGTAAGATATTTCCCTCGTCGTGGACTGTGTCACATACCTGCTCATCATGCCCATGCCAAGCAGAGTTACCATCGTCGCCACTATCAGTACAAATATCGTCTGTCTGTTTCTGGGATTAAAGCTTCCTCCTCCGTTTTGGCGGTTATCACCGTTGTTGTTATTGTTGAGATTATTATAATTATTTTCGTTCATGCGTTCTATTATATAACAATTCCGTTTTATTACAAATTAAAATAAAATAAACCGATTCCCGTTAATTCGCTGCCGATCCTTACTCGAACCCATTGGGATGGCTTTTCTGCCATGTCCATGTGTCGCGGCACATCTCTTCAATGCCGTTTTCCGCCTCCCAGCCGAGCTCTTCTCTGGCTTTTTGCGGCGAGGCATAGCATTCGGCTATATCGCCCGCTCTTCTGGGCTTTATCGAATACGGTATTTTGATCCCGTTCACCTTTTCAAATGTCTCCACAAGCTGAAGCACCGAATATCCGTGTCCGGTACCCAGATTGCAGATAAAGCAGCCGGGCTTTGTCCTCAGCTTATCTATTGCCTTTACATGAGCCTTTGCCAGATCGACCACATGTATATAATCTCTTACCCCTGTTCCGTCCGGTGTGTCATAATCATTTCCGAATACTCCGAGTTCTGGGAGCCTGCCCACAGCCACCTGTGAAATAAACGGCATCAGATTATTCGGCCTTCCGTTGGGGTTTTCCCCGATCTTTCCCGAAGGATGCGCTCCGATCGGATTAAAATACCTTAAAATGACCATATTCCACTCGGGATCTGCCTTCTGCATATCCACAAGTATCTGTTCCAGCATCCATTTCGTCCAGCCGTACGGATTGGTACAGGTACCCTTCGGACATTCCTCCGTGATCGGTATCATTGCCGGATCCCCGTATACCGTAGCCGATGACGAGAACACAAAATTCTTTGCGCCGTGTTTTCTCATCACATCAAGAAGCGTGAGAGTACCGCCGATGTTATTATTGTAATATTCCCATGGCTTTTCCACTGACTCTCCGACCGCCTTAAGGGATGCAAAATTTATGACTTCCTTTATATCCGGATTTTCCGTAAAAATTCTTTCGAGATCGTCCCTTGATGATATGTCCGCCTCGTAAAATTTAATTTTCTTTCCCGTAATTCCTTCAACCGCATCAATGGCCTTCGGTGAGGAATTGGACAGATTGTCCATAACAACGACTTCATAGCCGTTTTCCAAAAGTTCTACCAGTGTGTGGGTTCCTATATAACCCGCTCCTCCTGTCACAAGAATAGACATAAATACCTCCTGCTTAATATCTGTTCATAAATTACCTTACATCAAACTGTATTCCTCAGACATCACTACCTCTATTCCCTTCATATCCGCCACATTCATAAGATCATCAAATGTGTGTGTCATTCTGTCCGCATTTTCACCTATATGGATCCTGACCGGATTTATAGATGACATTATCTTTCCTATATCAGATGATCTTAAGTCCAGCTTCCATAATCTCCATTCATATTCCCCTGCTTTATCCGTTCCTTTTGTCATCATAGAAAGCACATTTCCGAGCTTTCCCGTAAAAGAGCTTTCTTCATCATCATACATTACGGGCAGAAAAACAAGCTTATTCGATTCGGCGAAGCTTTTTATCTCTTCATAATTGTATTCCAGACACATGCCCCTTGCCTGATCCGCATAGTCGTACCACATCGGTACACTCTTTACATCATCCGTAAAGCATGAGAGATAGCTTTTAAAACGCACATAGCCGTCACCGCTTCCGTCAAACCTTATCGCCCTGCAGAAATACAGGTTGCCGTTACGGATAAGCTCCACCTCAGAGTCATCGATCGGTCTGTATCTGAAAAACTTTCCGCCGTTCTTTCTCAATATGAGCTCATTCATCTTCTCATCCGCGTCAGCCTTTCTGTCACGCAGATAATCGGTGAAGATCTGTTTTCTCAGATAAAACTCCCAATCTTCCATATGCCGTCTGTATCACTATAAATAATGATCCTCCTTAGAGGAAACAACCGTATAATTCAGAAAAAGACTGTCACCTGAAAAGTCCAAGTGACAGTCTTTCTTTAATTTAAGATAATCAAAGCTGAGGTCCGGCTGCCACTAAAGCCTTTCCTGCTTCATTTGTCTCATACTCCTTGAAGTTCTTGTTGAACCTTGCTGCCAGATCCTTGGCCTTTGTCTCCCATTCCGATGCATCAGCATATGTATCCCTCGGATCGAGGATCTTGGGATCTACGCCGGGAAGCTCTGTGGGAACCTCAAAGTTAAAGTAAGGTATCTTCTTTGTGGGAGCCTTGAGAACATCTCCGTTTAAGATAGCATCGATGATTCCTCTGGTATCCTTGATTGAGATTCTCTTTCCTGTGCCGTTCCAACCGGTATTTACCAGATAAGCCTTTGCTCCGCTCTTCTTCATCTTCTTTACAAGCTCTTCGCCGTACTTCGTGGGATGAAGCTCAAGGAACGCCTGGCCGAAGCATGCAGAGAATGTAGGTGTAGGCTCTGTGATGCCTCTCTCTGTTCCGGCAAGCTTAGCCGTGAAGCCTGAAAGGAAGTAGTACTGTGTCTGCTCGGGATCAAGAATTGATACCGGAGGCAGTACTCCGAATGCATCTGCCGAAAGGAAGATCACATTGTCGGCATCGGGACCTGAAGAGATCTTGTTTACATTCTTTGCGATCTTCTCGATATGCTCGATGGGATAAGATACTCTGGTATTCTCTGTTACGGACTTGTCGGCAAAATCGATCTTTCCGTTTGCGTCTACCGTAACGTTCTCAAGCAAAGCATCTCTCTTTATCGCATTATAAATATCGGGCTCTGATTCCTTATCAAGGTTGATAACCTTTGCATAGCAGCCGCCCTCAAAGTTGAATACTCCGTTGTCATCCCAGCCGTGCTCGTCATCACCGATAAGAAGTCTCTTGGGATCTGTCGAAAGTGTGGTCTTGCCTGTTCCCGAAAGTCCGAAGAAGATAGCGGTATGTTTGCCGTCCATATCGGTATTTGCAGAGCAGTGCATTGAAGCCATGCCCTGAAGAGGAAGGTAATAGTTCATCATTGAGAACATACCCTTCTTCATCTCTCCGCCGTACCATGTGTTCAGGATTACCTGCTCACGGCTTGTAACATTGAAGAGAACCGCTGTCTCTGAATTTAATCCGAGCTCCTTGTAATTTTCAACCTTAGCCTTTGAAGCTGTATATACCGTGAAGTTGGGCTCAAAGTTCTTAAGCTCCTCCTCGGTGGGCTTGATGAACATATTCTCTACAAAGTGAGCCTGCCAAGCAACCTCCATAATGAAACGGACTGCCATTCTTGAGTCCTTGTTTGCACCACAGAATGCGTCTACTACATAGAGATCTTTATTTGAAAGTTCCTCGATAGCCAGCTTCTTGCATGCATCCCATGCCTCCTTGGTGGCACGGTGGTTATCGTTCGGATATTCTTCGGATGTCCACCATACCGTATCGTGTGCCTTCTCGTCATCCACGATGAACTTATCTTTGGGAGAACGTCCGGTGTAGATACCCGTCATAACATTTACAGCTCCGAGCTCTGTCTCAACGCCCTTGTCATAGCCCGTAAGCGAAGGGTCCATCTCGTCCTTATAAAGCTGCTCATAAGAAGGATTGTAGAAGATCTCCTTCGTTCCGGTAATTCCGTACTTGCTCAAATCGATTGCCGCCATTATTACACCTCTTTCTTTATATATTTTAATACTATGATGTCATGGTCAAAAGCACTTCGTGCTGTTTTAAGATACAATATACAGTTATTTCGTGCAAGCACAATAAATATATATTGTATCTAAAAGGTGCTAAAGCACCTTTGACCATAACATCATACCATGGGTTACTGAACATACAGCATATCAAAGTATATTATACAAATCCACAAAATTCAAGTAAATTTAAACTAAAAAGCACTAAAAAGCAACGACGACACCGAGAAGTTAATCTCAGCACCGCCGCTTCCTACAGGAAATAGGATAGTCCTGTTCAACTTATAATTCAACCCGCAATTTTAACCAAAAAATTCACATAATATTCACAAAAAATTTGTAAATATTTTTTACACGGCCGCAGCCTCAGTCAGCCATACACGCATCTCATTTTCACCGCGGTTAGCCCATGCGTAGTAAGGGATCATATGTACCATCTCGGGAACGATTTCCGGCTTATCTTCATAATAAAGCCTTTCCTCATCCCTTTTGCAAATACGCTGTCCGGGAACGGTCATGGTCACTATCCCGTTTAACTCATCGCTCCATTCCTCCAAAGGCTGTGCTCCGGCAAATACCCTCAGATCCAGCACACTGCCGTTATTATCCCTTCCCTCCGCACAGTAAACCAGCGGTCCGCGCATATAAGCGATCTTTCCGGTATCCGCACTCACCCTTGTATCCGCATAGACCGTCCTTGCCCTCATATCGAGCTTTAATGTAACCATATCCTCCGGACCGAATTTTCCGCTTATATATAAATACCCGAGACTTTCCGATATCTCAAAGCCTTCTCCGGCTCCCTCGGGTTTACTGCCCGCTCCGTATATCTTATTTCCGTTTAATAAGACCTCTGTATCTCTGCTCCATTCAGGCAGTCTTACCGCGAACGTCATATCCATTTTTCCGCTGTCCGGATAAAATTCGTAGCTTACTTCACCCTTAAACGGATATTCCGTGGCTACTTTTATCTTTCCGCCGAACTCATCCTTAAGATCCAGCTCTCCTCCGATAAATAAATGGGAATAAAGCGTATTTCCCTCCTTTTCAAAGGCGTAGTCCGCTATCGAAGGCAGAAGTCTTGCTATGTTCGGCGGACAGCAGGCGCAGGCAAACCATTTCGGTCTCACCGGAAGGGCATGCTTATGTGTCTTTGCCTTGCCGGATATTCCCGGAAGTGATTCCAGCGGATTTACATAGAAAAATTCAGTCCCCGACAGAGTCATTCCGCTTAGAACTCCGTTGTAAAACGCTCTTTCCATCACATCGCCGTATTCGCCTTTTTTACCCAGTTTAAGCATCCTGCGCGCAAAGAACATCAGTCCGATGGATGCACAGGTCTCTGCATATGCAGTATCGTTCGGAAGATGAAAATCTTCGGTAAAGGCCTCACCTTCATAGCATGAACCTATACCTCCGGTCAGATACATCCTTTTTTGCGTGATGTTCTTCCAGAGTCTCTCACACGCCTCCTTCAGGCTTTCATCACCGCTTTCCCTTGCCACATCGGCAGCTCCTGAGAGCAGATATACTACTCTCACTGCATGTCCGGAAGCGTATTTTAAATCCCTTACCGGCGCATCACACTGAAAATAGGCCGTATCTTCAGGGTCCATTCCCCATACCTGCCAGTTCCTCTTTTCTTTTTCCTTCCTGTAAAAGTCCCTGTCCACACCGCGCACATCTATAAAGTGCTTTGCCAGTTCATAATACTTCCTGTTTCCGGTATGATCATAAAGTCTCATCAATGCCAGCTCGATCTCGGGATGTCCCGGATAACCCTCCCTGCCTTTTGTGATGAATTCATCATAAAGTCTGTCAGAGAGCCTGCATACGATATCCAGCAATCCGGTCTTTCCCGTACACTGCGCATAGGCCACTCCTGCCTCTATCATATGTCCGGCACAATACAGCTCATGTGCCTCCATCAGGTTTGAGAAGGGCTGCCTTTCCCCATCCGGAGCGTTCCCTTCGTTTATAAGATGCAGTCCGTCGGCGCCGGTCTTTGCCGCTTCAACCCTTCCCAGACGGGCCAATGTGAAATAGGTGTCAAGATACCCGTCTTTTTCCTGAGCTCTGCCGACCAGAGCTATCATTTCATCACAGCGCCTTTCAAGCTCCTTATCCGGAAAGAGCACCAGGTCATATGCAGCCGCTTCAAGCCACTTGGCAACATCGGAATCCTGAAAGACCATTCCGTAAAAGGTCTTATCGGTCCTGCCGTTTTCCAATGCCTCTGCCGCCGCCTCAAAATTTGCGACCGCACCGCTTTTTGCGGCACCCTCTATCTCATCTCTTATAGCCTTTTCTTCATAGGGTATGACATTATCGTTTATTATCCTCTGATATCCGGCCACAAAGCCGTCGTTTATGCTGAATCTGCCGATAAATCCCTCCATGATGATAACCCCTTTTCTCCTTTTATTTTTTGAGTGCGTCTCTTATCTCTGTAAGAAGCTTGATATCCTCGGGGATCTCAGGCGCAGCCTCCTTAGCCTTTTCCTTCTTTGCAAGCTTTTCTGCCTTATCCTTAAAGGTGTTGAACGCTTTCATTATAAGGAAAAGCACAAATGCCGTGATCAGGAAATTTATCACAGCCTGAATGAAGTTTCCGAAATTTATATTGGCATCACCCACAGTCACGCCCCATGTAGAGAAATTTATCCCTCCTAAAAGTACACCTATAACCGGTCCGATCACATCATCGGTAAGCGAGGAAACGATGGCTGTAAACGCACCGCCTATGATGATACCGACTGCCATGCTCATTACATCGCCTTTTGAAATAAACTCCTTGAACTCCTTGATAAATCCTTTCATAGTTGTCTCTCCTTTTCTTATTATATGATATGAGTGTTAAAAGTTCTGATAAGCGATCGTGCTTGCACGAAATCGCTATATATTGTATCCAAAAATAGCACGAAGTGCTTTTGACCCTGACATCATATTATAATAAACCATCAGCTGCTCTGATGCTGAGGTCATTATATATCCCGGATGTTATCTCTTCTTCAAGATCATATTTTCTGATCGAATAAGTATCCCCGTTTTTCTGATAAACAGTGACTTCCCTGTCTTCCATATCGATTGTCCAGTATTCCCTTACTCCTGCCCTCATATACAGTCTGAGCTTCGTTTTTGTATCATATATATAATTTGAAGGTGATAATATCTCTATCACCCAGTCGGGCGCACCGTTACATCCTTTGTCATCAATCTTGTTTTTATCACATATCACGCTTATATCCGGCTCTACGACAGTTTTGTCATCCGCAAAAAGTCTTACTCCGAAAGGTGCGGAGAATACCTCGCAGTCGCCTTTATTTTTTTTGATATGATTATATATTGAGTATGATAAAAACATAGACATCCTTTGATGTGCCGTATTGGGTTCCGCCATATCATAAAACTGTCCGTTTACCAGCTCAGCTCTTCTCCCTTCAGGAAGATTATAATAATCCTCTACTGTAAATTCTGTTTTGATATCACTGATAGCTACTTCCATCCTGTCATCCTCCTTTTTCTATGGATATACTCGCTAATCCTAAGGATCAGTCACGGATCAATCTGATCATCTGACTTTTTCAAAACCGTATTCTCTTCGTTATCAATCGGTACCAAAGCTGTCAGGCAGTTCTATGCGGTACTCATGATCTTACTTGCACGGACCTGCCTGCTCCGTTACTTTCATTTTGTACATTTTTGTAAAATGTGTCAAGGTTTCAAATAAAAATAACCCCGCGGTCTTATCTAAAAACCGCGGGGTACTCTTTTATATCAAGGTGCTGAACGGATTTGAACCGATGATCAGGGAGTTGCAGTCCCACGCCTTACCACTTGGCTACAGCACCATATATAATGACCCGGACGGGAATTGAACCCGTGTTACCGCCGTGAAAGGGCGATGTCTTAACCTCTTGACCACCGGGCCGGATATAAAAATATTCGCTCATTAAGTGATTAAGCTCCCCGAGCTGGGCTCGAACCAGCAACCCTTCGGTTAACAGCCGAATGCTCTACCATTGAGCTATCGAGGAAAAAACATCCAGTGGATGTTTTTTCGGCACGCTTAGGAGCACTATGTGCGAGTGTGCCGCGGGCCTTCCGTCTTTTAGAACACCCTCTTTGACGCGC
>JAGBOJ010000069.1 GCA_017633935.1 Lachnospiraceae bacterium
CTCCTTGATACTCATTTCATCTTTTTTCGATTTCCCTGACATTGGTATATACCCTTCCGTCTTTCATTATAAGGGTAAGCTCATCACCCTTTTTTATACTTCCCGTATCCTTAACCGGCCTGCCCTTATCATCCTGCACAAAAGCAAAGCCGCTTCTTAAGCTCTGCTCGGGATCATAAGCCTTAAGACGCTGTGCATAAAGCTCGCAGCCTGCCCTGCTTTTCTGCAGTGCCAGCTTCATTGCCGCACGGAGATCATTTTCTATCCCTTCAGTTTTCCTGCACCGCTTTATCGCAAGCCTCATTGCCGCTCTTAAGTCATTTTCAATACGGTCCGCTCCCGAATATCTTAATAAGGCAAGTTTCATTGCAGAGCGCAGATCTCCTTCGATACCGTCAAGCCTCAGTCTTTTCTGAGCTACGGTATTTATGGGATTCATTCTCTGCAGCCTGAGATGATAATTTTCCTTTTCAAGCCTTATATGCTTAATGCGCTCAGCCATCGCACTTTTTATGTCAAGACGCATCTCCCCGAGGTGCTGTTCAAAATCTGAATAGTCAAATACAGCCAGCTCCGCAGCCGCGGAGGGCGTCGGTGCCCTTAGATCGGCCACAAAATCAGCTATCGTCGTATCAGTCTCATGACCTACCGCGGATATTACCGGCGTTTTGCAGTCAAATATGGCTCTTGCCGTTATCTCCTCGTTAAATGCCCACAGATCCTCTATTGAGCCTCCGCCGCGTCCCACTATGATGACATCCACTCCGAAGGAATCCAGAGCCTTTATCCCCTTGACTATGCTTTCGGCAGCCCCTTCCCCCTGCACCTGTGCCGGATACAGGAATATACTGATAAACGGGTTTCTCCGCTTTGATACGTTTATTATGTCCCTCACCGCAGCCCCCGTGGATGCGGTAACGACACCGAGCTTTAGCACATACGGTGGGATCTCCTGCTTGTAGCCCCTGTCGAACATCCCCATTTCTTCAAGCTCTTCCTTAAGCTTAAGAAACCTTTCATAGAGCTGTCCGCTGCCTCCGGGCCTCATGCTTTTTACATAAAGCTGATACACACCGGTCTTTTCATATACACCGATATGGCCTGCCGCCACGACCTCAGAGCCGTTTTCAGGTTCAAATTGAAGAGATGCTGCATCTGATGCAAACATAACGCAGGAAATAGCCGCCTCTTCATCTTTTAATGTAAAATAAATGTGACCTGAGGGATGTTTTTTGACATTTGAGAGCTCACCCTTTATTTCAAGGCGACTAAGAAGAACATCTCCGACTATCAGGCTCTTTATATACGAATTGACCTGACTTACCGAATATACTTTTCCCGTCTTCATTCCATGCGATCCCTTTTGTCCTGCACGGTCTGTGTGTCTTTTCCCGCTTCCTCGTTTTCCTTTGCAAAATTGGCAAGGATACCGTTTATAAACGCTCCGGCTCCGTCCTGCCCGTACTTCTTTGCAAGATTTACGGCCTCATTTATTGCTACCCCGTCCGGGATATCGTCATCAAAAATGATCTCATACACTGCCAGACGCAATATGGACAGCTCGATCTTGCCGATACGCCCGATCGACCAGCCGCTGCTTTTTTGCGCGATAAGCTTATCTGCCTCTTCCTGCTTTGCTTTTACGGCATTAAAGCGCTTTTCGATATAATCGGCACTTTCTTTATCCACCGGTTTCATCGACTCCGTCAGATAGAGTCTTGCCTGTTCAGGCATTTCATCCATGCTGTTGAACTCGGACTCGAATAAAAGCACAAAAACCTTTTCCCTTAAAGCGCTCCTGCTTATCATGACCTATGCCCTTGCCTCTGTATTGACTCCGGCAACCCTGATATTTACATCCGTTACCTTGAGTCCCGTCATATTTTCGATAGCCGTCTTTATCTTTTCCTGTATCTTTGAGCAGGTCTCCCTTATTCCGTAACCGTATTTAAGCCTTGCGGTAAGATCCACACGCACCATGTTATTTACGACATCCACGCGCACCCCTTTGGGCTGTCTTGCCTTAACGGAGTTCATAAGCCGTGTCGTATTTCCTTCCATATCATCAAATCCCTCAACCTCTCTGGCCGCCAGCACAGCTATGGAAGCAACCACATCATCTGCGATCTTCACTTCACCGATCGTCCTTGAATCAAGAGTATATATCTTGGTCTTGTCATCAGCGGATTTAACTAAATTTGCCATAATGATCTCCTATAAAAATTTAAAATTTCAATTATTATACCATTTTAGGATGTTGTGGTCAAAAGTACCTTTTGCCCACAACTGATATCACGAATTGCTCTGTTGCTAAAGCAACTCACGCAATTCTAAAACACTCACAATCTGCGCAATAGCGCTACTTGTTCGTGTTTTACGGGTCACAAATTCATAATGCTTATCAAGCAAGCTTGAAAGCATTATGAACTTTTGACCCTGATATCATTTTAGGATGTTGTGGTCAAAATGTGGTTTACAGTACGAATGTGATCGTAAGCTCTTCCCTGTTGCGTACATACCGCGCATTTGCGGCACCCCGTATAAATTCGAATATATTGCCCTTATCAAACAGGTATTCATTGAATTCATCGTAAACACTGCCGTCAGCACACCTTATCGTAAGCAGTCTGTCCTCAGACTCGTAAGCCTCATCAAACAGATCATCAAGCATCCCGGCATCGGGCTTTGTAAAATACCTGCCCTCTTTAACAAAATAATAAGAAGAAAGCGAGGTGCAAGCCGGAAGCTGCACTATATGATCCATCCGGTGGCTGGTGCTTATTATCGCATCGTTTGCCCCGAAAAACACATAATCCGTCATGGCTTCGTTTGTATTCTGCATGCTGTTTTTAAATGAGGTATCACCCCATGTGACATCCACATGACAGTATGTGCCGTCAAGCCGCATCATGTTCCACGCATGGTCCTGCCCGGAGGCCTCTCCGTAAACGACCGTACACAGCACGCCGGCCTCGTCGCAGAGGTACTTTGCCGCCATCGAATACCCCTGACACACGCTTTTTCCGTTTGCGAACACCGAGCAGATATTCTGGCTGTTTTCGGCGGTTGTTTCATATTCCGTATGATCCACCAGATAGTCAAAGATATATTTGGCCTTGGAGTATTCATCGTTAAAATCCGGCATGGAGTCGATAAATTGGTTTACATAATCATCTATTTTATCCTCCATTGAAAGTATCTCCGACGCGGTCATGGTATACCTCGGATCAAATGAAATGCTTTTAAGCTTATCATCCACCGTAGTCTTTGTCATCCTGTACCCGTCCGTATAATAAAAGTCGGGGTTATCGGTCATGACACAGTTAAAGCATTTATCTATCTCGTCCACATCAAGGGAGGACAACACCCGCTCCCCGTCACGGTTCAGCAATATGTCATATATCTCGGTATATACTTTCTGCTCATGCTCTCCAAGCCTGTGATATGAAAATTTTGATTCGTCAAAAAAATATTCGGGTACCGGCTTTGCTGACACGTAAGAATTCCCGCTTAAGACGATCACATCCGCCGGGATCGTATCTGACGGTGCCTGTCCGTTTCCGTCCGGATCTTTTATTTTACCGTATTTTTCGTCATTGGCGCCGCTCCCCGGGATATTTACGTTAAAGCTTACGGGCTGTAAAACACTTTCGGGGCTGCCTTCATCCTTTTTGCCGGACAGGGTCAATATCCCCATGTCAAGCATCGTACAGCCTGCAAGCATAAAGCTGAATGCAAGGCAGGCAAATATTACGGCTGCAAATTTCCTCATATATACCTCCCCCGTCAGGCTGCAGTTCCTTATCAGTCTTCGTTAAACTCCTCAAGTATGAGTCCCTCGTTCCTGTCAAGTGTCATTCCTATGCTCCACGCGTTTACAAAAAGCAGAAGGGGATTTCCCTTAAGGTCACATATCTTCTTCATATCGGAGGTTCCCGTGATCTTTTCCGGATCTATATCCTTATTCTTTATCCAGCGTATATGCTCATAGGGGAGCTGCTCGAGTCTTATGTCCACACTGTACTCGTTTTTCAGTCTGTACTGGAGGACTTCAAACTGCAGGACACCCACGACTCCTACTATTATCTCCTCCATTCCTCCTGAGGGCTCCTGAAAGATCTGTATCGCACCCTCCTGTGCTATCTGCATCACGCCTTTTACGAATTGTTTCCTTTTCATCGTATCTATCTGACGCACACGTGCAAAGTGCTCCGGTGCAAACGTCGGTATCCCGCTGAATCTGAATTTGTCCTCGTTCATACACAGCGTATCCCCGATCGAATATATTCCGGGATCAAAGATACCGATGATGTCACCGGCATACGCTTCACTTACCATATGCCTGTCATCTGCCATCATCTGCTGCGGCTGCGAGAGTCTGACCATTTTATTGCCCTGCATATGGAAAACATCCATCCCTGCGGTAAACTTTCCCGAACATATCCGCATAAACGCCACACGATCCCTGTGTGCCTTATTCATATTCGCCTGTATCTTAAACACGAAGGCCGAAAAAGGTCTTTCCACAGGATCGATCACTCCGACATCCGCAACCCTCGGCAGGGGAGATGATGTCATCTTAAGGAAATTCTGCAAAAATATGTCCACTCCGAAATTGGTAAGCGCCGATCCGAAAAATACCGGTGACAGCTTTCCGTGATCGACCATATCCCTGTCAAATTCAACTCCGGCTCCGTCAAGAAGCTCTGTCTCCGCCTTAAGCTGCTCAAGGAAATCCTCTCCTATCTTTTCCTTAAGGGTATCCTCATCATCTATGGAGATAAATTCCTCTTTTCCTTCCTTTGTCCCCTTCTGCGTATCGGAGAACAGGACTACCTTGCGCAGGGAGCGGTCGTATACTCCCTTAAACTCCTTGCCCGACCCTATCGGCCAGTTTATGGGACAGGTCTCTATGCCCAGCTCCTTTTCGATCTCATCGACCAGATCAAAGGTATCGCGTGCCTCCCTGTCCAGCTTGTTTATAAAGGTAAATATCGGTATACCGCGCCTGCCGCAGACCTTAAACAGCTTTCTCGTCTGGGCCTCCACGCCTTTTCCGGCATCTATCACCATTACGGCAGAATCCGCAGCCATCAGAGTCCTGTAAGTATCCTCGGAAAAGTCCTGATGTCCCGGTGTGTCGAGTATATTTACGCAGCATCCGCCGTATTCAAACTGAAGCACTGAGGATGTCACGGAAATTCCCCTTTCCTTTTCTATATCCATCCAGTCGGATACCGCATGCCTTGCGGTCGCCTTTCCCTTGACCGAGCCCGCCAGATTGATCTGCCCTCCGTAGAGCAGGAATTTTTCCGTCAGTGTGGTCTTTCCCGCATCCGGGTGGGATATTATCGCAAAAGTGCGTCTCTTGTTTATTTCCTGTTTTAAATCAGCCAAAATACAAATCCTCTGCTTTCCAAGTTTAATTTAATAAATACGATCCTTTGATACCGGGCCGTAACCCAAGATACTTTTCCACCGTGTACCCGATATCGGCATAGGTGCTGCGTGTGCCGGCATTCCCGGGCTCCACGTTCTTTCCGTATATTATAAGAGGGATGTATTCCCTTGTGTGATCGGTGCTCTTCTTGTAGGCAGGATCGCAGCCGTGGTCTGCGGTCATTATCAATATATCGTCATCCCTCATCCTCGATGTGATCTCCGGAAGCCTTTCATCAAAATACGACAGTGCCTTTGCGTATCCGTCAACATCTCTCCTGTGACCGTACAGCATATCATAATCCACAAGGTTGGTGAATATCAAGCCCTCTATATCTCTTTCCATATATTCAAGCGTCCTGTCTATGCCTTCAGCGTTTCCGGAAGTGTAGACAAATTCACTCATGCCGCGTCCGGCGAAGATATCGTGGATCTTTCCGACTGATAAAACCGTCTTGCCGGCTCTTAACAGCTCATCCATCATCGTATCCTCCGGAGGCTCGATAGAAAAATCGTGACGCCTTGATGTCCTTTCGTAATGTCCGTTCCCGCTTCCGACAAACGGTCTTGCTATCACTCTTCCGACTCCGTGCTTTCCGGTAAGTATCCTCCTTGCAGCCCTGCAGTATTCATAAAGCTGCTCGGGAGGAACTATGTCTTCATGTGCCGCTATCTGAAATACGCTGTCCGCAGAGGTATAAACAATAAGGTCACCGGTTTTTACATGCTCGTCCCCGTACCTGTTTATCACCTCGGTCCCCGAATAGGGGAGGTTGCACAGCACTCCTCTCCCGACAGCTTTCTTAAAGGGCTCCAACACTTCATCGGGAAAGCCGTCCGGATATGTAGGCATGGGATTTGGAGTGATGATCCCCGCTATCTCCCAATGACCTATGGTCGTATCCTTTCCCTTTGATGCCTCCATACACCTTGCATAAAGCGCCGCCGGCTCAGGCTCTCCTTCAAGGAAATCAAGCCCGTCGATATTAAACAGTCCCATTTTCTTCATATTGGGCATGTTAAAAAAGCTGCTTTTTGAACAGCTTCTTATCGTATTGACATCAAAATCTCCGAAATCCGCCGCATCCGGAAGCTCTCCGACGCCAAAGCTGTCCAAAACAATAAGTATGACTCTTCTGCTCATTTTTCACCTCGACTTTATTATATCGAACGTTTGTTCTTTTTGCAATATCTTTTTATACCCGCAGCTAAGTCACTGTACAGAAATAACTTCATAATCTGCTTGTCTTTTTCTCCAATTCCGCAGGGTAAGATTCGGTTACATAGCCCGCTATGCGCCCTCATCTTGCCCTGCGACCTTGAAGAAAAATCCTGCGCATTTTTATGTAGTTATTTCTGTACAGTGCCTAAAATTTATTTCATTTATATAGGTTTCCTGAAACTCATCTTCCATGGCAAGATCGATATGATCACACCTGCTCCTTATCTGCTCCAGCTCGTATATATTTTTCTCAATATCTCCTCTTATAAATTTGATCGCCCCCAGAAGACTTGTGTTTCCCGGCGCTTCGGTCCTCTCTGTGAGCTCTGCCGGAAGCATTCCTATAACTGCCGCTTTTTTTACATCAATATTATAGCCGAAACCGCCCGCAAGATATACCCTTTTTATATCCTGATACGATAAGGCGCGTTTTTTTATTAAAAGGTCAACACCCGTTCTTATAGCAGCCTTTGCGAGCTGGACCTGCCTTATATCTTCCTGCGTAAGCTCTATATAACTCCCGTTACTTCTCCTTGCCACCCTGAAGTTATTTTCCATATTTCCTTCAGGGGTTATCAACCCTTTTTTTAACAGCGCCGCGGTTATTTCTATGACTCCGGTTCCGCAGATCCCGGTTGGGGGTAAATTGTTGATGGTTTTATACCTGAAATTTCCGTTTTTATCCACATCAAAATAACAGACAGCTCCGTCCGTGCTGCCTGTACCGCAGCTTATGGAGGAACCCTCGAAAACAGGACCGGCCGCGGTCGATGCAGTCAAAATATCCTCCTTGTTATATAACGCCATCTCCCCATTCGTTCCGAGATCTATAAAGAGGGTGTTTTCTTTTTCATGATATGCTCCGCAGTAAAATAATCCCGATAGAATATCACCACCGACAAAAGCACTTACGGCAGGCATTATGTAAACTTGAATATCCCCAATAAACCCCAGACCCTCCGTGATCATTCCGAGATCGGCTGTGATCATATCAATATCTACCGTTCTGTACGGATATGCTCCCAGACCGGATACATCAAAACCCATCAGAAAATGTACCATTGTCGGGTTTGCCGCAATAGAAACAACCGAAATTTCATTTATACCGGATTTCATTATCAGCTTTGAAATAACAGCACTTATGTCTTTTCTCAAAAGTGCGGTAATTTCTGCATTCTTTCCCTCTCCTGCTGCCCGGATGCGCGAAATAACGTCATTTCCGTATAAACGCCCCGAGTTTATGACAGCCGTGTCACATACTGTTTTATTTTCTTCACCGTTATTTATTTCAGTTATAACACCCGCTATTGTAGTGGTGCCGATATCTATCGCAACCCCATATTTAGCGGCTTTTTTCCGTTCATAACCAAAGCCTGCGGAGCTCCCTTTTTCTTTGACGGAGGTGTTATTTAATGACAGTATCGTCATGTCTTCCGGCTTATCCACAACCCGTATATCCATGCCCTCTTTATATGTTATTTCGCATGCTTTATGTAAACTTCTGTAGCCGCCCTCATCCACAATTTCCACAAGGCATTTTCCGCAGGTTCCGTTGCCCCCGCAGTCGGCTCTTATCTTTAAATTCTGTTCCTGTAAATATTCCAAAACAGTCATTATTATTCCTCTTTGATCGATGTCAACGC
Organism: Lachnospiraceae bacterium; assembly: GCA_017633935.1. GTDB lineage: Bacteria > Bacillota > Clostridia > Lachnospirales > Lachnospiraceae > NK4A144. Next base: position 8,305 of record JAGBOJ010000069.1, read on the forward strand.
CAACGATAACACATGTTACTACAGTCACCCAGTGTAGCAGTTTTCAATTGACCGTACCTTTAATCCGTTTTCTGTATTTCATGATATGATATCATTTTCAAAAGGGACTGTCACTTCACGGTGACAGTCCCTTTTTTGGATTTTAAGAATATTATTCTGTCTTTTCTCAGGCCTTTACCCCGAGCTCCTCAAGTGCTGCCTGTGCAGCCGCAAGTCTTGCTATAGGCACTCTGAAGGGTGAGCATGAAACATAATTGAGTCCCACCTTGTGGCAGAAGAATACCGAAGAAGGATCTCCGCCGTGCTCTCCGCAGATACCGAGCTTCAAATCGGGATTTGACTCTCTTCCCTTCTTTGCAGCCATCTCAATGAGCTGGCCCACACCGGTCTGATCCAGCTTTGCAAAGGGATCTGACTCGTATATCTTAGCCCTGTAATAAGCGGGCAGGAATTTTCCGGCGTCATCTCTTGAGAAGCCGAAGGTCATCTGCGTAAGGTCATTTGTACCGAACGAGAAGAAATCGGCTTCCTTTGCGATCTCATCTGCGGTAAGAGCTGCTCTCGGGATCTCTATCATCGTACCTATATGGTAAACGATATCTGAATTTCTTTCCTTCTTAACATGCTCGGCGGTCTTGATGACCGTTTCCTTAACATACTTGAACTCTTTTACATCCCCTACGAGAGGTATCATGATCTCAGGCTCAATGGAAAAGCCCTCAACATCCTCCACCTCTATGGCAGCCTCCATAACGGCCCTTGTCTGCATCTCGGCGATCTCGGGATAGGTAACAGCCAGACGGCATCCCCTGTGTCCCATCATGGGGTTAACCTCATGCAGATTATCACAGGTTTCCTTAACCTCTTCAACCGTAAGCCCCATCATCTCAGCAAGCTCTTTGATATCCTTTTCATCAGTGGGAACGAACTCATGGAGCGGCGGATCAAGGAACCTTATAGTAACCGGTCTTCCCTTAAGAGCTGTATAGAGTCCCTTGAAATCTGCCTTCTGATAAGGGATCAGCTCATAAAGAGCCTTCTTCCTCTCTTCGTATGTTTTTGAAAGGATCATCTTGCGAAGCTTGGGTATCCTCTCGGGATCGAAGAACATATGCTCTGTACGGCAGAGTCCGATACCTTCGGCACCGTTACGTACTGCAGTCTCCGCATCCGCGGGAGTATCGGCATTTGTATAAACCTTAAGCTTCCTGAGAGCATCCGCCCAGCCCATGAGACGCTTGAAGTTTCCTGAGATCTCCGCCTCGCTGGTGGCGATGTCGCCCTTATATATCTTACCTGTGGAACCGTCAAGAGAGATGTAATCTCCCTCCTTGAAGACCTCTCCGCCAAGTGTGAATTCCTTCTTTTCTTCGTTCATTACGATATCGCCGCAGCCTGAGATACAGCATGTACCCATACCTCTTGCAACAACGGCAGCGTGGCTTGTCATACCGCCTCTGGCAGTAAGGACACCCTCCGATGCATGCATACCCTCTATATCCTCGGGGGAGGTCTCAAGCCTTACGAGTATCGTCCTCTGTCCTGCCTTATGTGCCGCAACCGCATCAGCCGCGTTAAAGTAGATGCGGCCCGCAGCAGCTCCGGGCGATGCGGGAAGCGCCGAGCCCACTACCTTTGCCTTCTTAACGGCATCCGGATCGAAATTGGGGTGGAGGAGCTGATCTAACGACTTCGGCTCTATCCTCATTACAGCTTCCTTTAAGGATATCTTTCCTTCATCCACAAGGTCGCATGCGATCTGAAGTGCAGCCGCAGCCGTCCTCTTTCCGTTTCTGGTCTGCAGGAAGTAAAGCTTTCCTTCCTCGATCGTAAACTCCATATCCTGCATATCCCTGTAATGGTTTTCAAGCTTTCTTGCGATTCCCATAAACTGCTTATAAACCTCAGGCATATCCTCGGCAAGTCTGGATATAGGCTGGGGTGTACGCACGCCGGCAACCACGTCCTCACCCTGCGCATTTATAAGGTATTCACCGAAAATACCCTTTTCGCCGGTAGCCGGATTTCTCGTGAACGCAACTCCCGTGCCGGATCTGTCGCCCATGTTTCCGAATACCATCGACTGGACATTTACAGCCGTTCCCCAGTCTCCGGGGATATCATTCATCCTTCTGTATACGATCGCTCTTTCATTATCCCATGAGCGGAATACCGCGCGTACCGCTTCGATGAGCTGAACCTTGGGCTCCTGAGGGAAATCCTCGCCCATGGCATCCTTGTATATCTTCTTGAATCTCTTTATGAGCTCCTTGAGATCATCGGCTGTCATCTCGACATCATACTTGATCCCTTTCTTTTCCTTGATGGCATCAATCTCTTTTTCAAAAAGGGACTTGCTCACTTCCATAACAACATCCGAGAACATCTGTATGAATCTTCTGTAGGAATCGTAAGCGAATCTGGGATTTCCCGTCTTTTTTGCAAAGCCTTCTACCGATACATCATTAAGTCCGAGGTTAAGTATCGTGTCCATCATACCCGGCATGGACGCCCGCGCACCGGAGCGTACCGATACCAAAAGCGGATTGTCCACGTCACCGAACTTTTTGCCCTGCTTCTCCTCAAGCCACTTTAATGCCTCAAAGATCTGCTCCTGAATTTCCATGGGGATCATCCTGTCACGCGCATAATATTCCGTACACGCTTCCGTTGTGATCGTGAACCCCTGCGGGATCGGAAGACCGAGATTTGTCATCTCAGCAAGTCCGGCTCCCTTACCGCCGAGAAGATTTCTCATCCCTGCATTTCCTTCATGGAAGTAATAGACCCATTTTTTCATCTAAGTAAAGTCCCCTTTCTTGTACTTTTCGGCTGTACGCCGGATTTATTACCACGATCACTAAATACCGCCATCATATGATGTCAGATCCAAAAAGCACCTTCCGCCCCGGATATCATCAGCCTGTCTTAACAGCGCATTTAACAACCGCACCAATATGTTCACATTATACAATAAACATCGGTGTTATGCAAAAAAATTGTGGAGTTTGATGGCAATTTTGTTGCTGCAGGGAGAAAGGTGCATATAAAACGGGCTATAGATATCTATAGCTTTGAAAGAGAGACTACAGATTTTAAAGGTGCAGTTTTTTTATCTTAACTACCTAATCGGACCGATAGTGGTGATTTATTAGAAAAAAAAACCTGCTCCCAACTATAAAAGCTGAGAGCATTTTGTGATTCACTGTTATTCTTGAAGTAATTTAGGAGTTTCCTCGTCAACCACCACATAGCTTCCATCATTTAGTGCGTTAATTCTTAAAATAATGGTCTGTACAAGGGATAGAAGATTGTTTTTCTTCTGCTTATACATTTTGTCGTTAAAATGAAGAACTCCATCATTGTCAAACGAATACAAGGAAGTATATTCCTTTTCGGCTTCTTCGTCCAGAACAGCTAAAGCCATATCATTGTCTATTACGCTTATGCCAGTTGACCACTTTCCAGTGCTTAAGTCGAGCACATCTTTCCATATTGGGCCATGGGAAAAATCATATTTTATTCTTACATTTTTCATAACGCGCTCCTTTATTTTCTTGTTGGAAATGCGGTTACTATAAATCCATTATCTCCCATACCAACAAACGTGTAATAGTATCCATCGTATTCGTATACCCTGTCAAGCCCGCCTTTGATTTTTGAAGGACGGCTGCTGACCATTTCACCATTAGTTATGGCATTATAAAGATATAATGCTATTTCGTCAGTCTTAATACCAAACACATTTAAGAAATCATTGCTATGGTTAAGAATTATATGTGTTAATCCCGAAATATCATTTCCTCTTTCAAGCCAAATTAGTTTTCCTTCTTTATCTTTTGTGATGAAGATAATGTCTTCTTCGGTATACTTGACTTTTTGACGAACTAATTCCGACAGTAATTCTCTACCTATCATCTTTAACTCCTCCTTGTTATTTCATTGCGGAGAAAGTCCCTCGGAGGACTCCCTCTGTTCTCCCAAAGGGAGTCCTTCTTGGTAAGAATATTATAACATAATCAGCGGGCTAAATAAATATCAATTCCCTTAAACGGCTGCGATCCGGTTTTTATAAAAGAACATTCTTAAAAATCTCATCCTTCTCCTCCTGTTCGATTCCGAGATACCGCTTTGTCACCGCATAAGATGAATGATTGTACATATCCATTATGAGAACCGGCGCTATGCCCTTTTTAAACGCAAAATATCCGGGAGTTTTCCTCATGCTGTGACAGGCAATGCGGTCTGACATTCCGGCCTTTGCGGCAGCTTCTTTTATCACACGGTGTGCCTGCTGGCGGGTTATCGGTTTGTTTATGCCCTTATTGCTCACAAAAAGATAGGCTCCCGGCCTCATTGCATTGTACTTTGAATAATACTCAAGCCCTCTCTTCAATGCGTCATTTATATATATCATATTGTTTTTCCCTGTCTTCTTTTCCTTAATATAAAGGTATTGCCTAAAATTCCTGCATTCAAACGAATACACATCATCCCACTTAAGCCTTAAAATATCGCTTATTCTCAGTGCAGTATTAAGTCCCGTAATGATAAGCAGATAATTACGCGGTCTTATTTTCTCCTTCAGATAATAATTCTCCATTTTTTTCAGATAATCCGGATCCTTGATCGGCATTGTTGTACTCATCTTCCACCTCCTCATTTTTTATGGTACTAAGAAGCTGTTCATAAATTGCTTTATATCCGCTTGTTTTTTTAACAACTCCTAAATCCGAACAGATCCATCATACATTATAAGCTGCCGTGGTCAAAAATTTCTTTTGTCCCTGCCTGAAGTCACGGTTTTTTCCCCCATTGCCAGCCTGTCTTTTCACCTCTCACCACGACCGTCAGAGTTCATAATGTCACATTTTGGAAGCATTGTTACATTTTTCAAAGCCCTTCTTATCAGGAATATGATACCCGAAGGTTAGCCTGGGGACCTGAGGATATTGTAGATAAAAACTACATATGGAACACGAAAACAGGGAGTCCGGTAAAGCCTTAGTAAGGAAGATAAGCCGGACAAAGTAAAAGAAACAAGGCAAAGGGATTTGCACGGGGCAAATGGCTTTGCCCCGGGTGTAAACAAGGAGGTAAATTATGGTAGTACAGCACAATTTAACAGCAATGAATTCAAACAGGATGCTCGGTGTTACAGTTGGAGCACAGGCTAAGTCAAGCGAGAAGCTTTCTTCCGGTTATAAGATCAACCGCGCGGCAGATGATGCAGCAGGCTTATCAATAAGTGAGAAGATGAGAAGGCAGATCAGAGGACTTACGCAGGCATCCTCAAACGCAGAGGACGGAATTTCTTCGGTACAGACGGCAGAAGGTGCCTTAAACGAAGTTCACGATATGCTTCAGAGAATGGATGAGCTTGCAACAAAGGCTGCAAATGGAACCATGAGTGAAGACGACAGGCAGAATGTTCAGGACGAGATCGACCAGCTCCTTACAGAAGTTGACCGTGTATCAGAGACTACCAAGTTCAACGAGACCTATCTGCTTAAGGGAAATACTGACGGCACAAAGTCAGACAAGCTTATCAATGCACATGATGCAGGTCTTGCAGGAAAGCTTGTAGACAACGGAAAGACAGCTACCTTTACTCTTGATAAGGCTCTCGAGAACGGTGATACCATCAAGATCGCGGGCAAGGATTATACCATCGGTGACGGGTCCGGAGCTGCTTCTGAAACAAAGTATGCTAAGACCGACGATGCTACTCTTGCTGCAACAAAGATGAAAGCCGGTGATTCAATCACAGATGCCAGTGACGGTAAAACATATACCCTTGTAGACAAGCTTGCCAATAAAGCTGCGAATCTTAAAGAGGGTATGGAATTTACCGTAACCTCAAGCAACGGAACAGAAACCAAATATAAAATTGCAGCTTCAACAGCCCACGCTTCGGCAGCAGATACCGGAAAGGATCCGCAGGAGCTTTCAGTAAATGACGCTTCAGTTATATTTGCTACCGAGCTTGAAGCTGGCAGTACGATTACAATGACTGCCGATAAGGATGGAAAGGCTGTAAATGTGCAGCTTGTGGATTCATTGGATGACGGTTCGGTTTCCGGAAACAAAGAGGTCAGCACAATAAAGGCAGACGGATCAGATCTTAACGGCGTGATTACGGTAAATGATTTTAAGGGTGCAACTTATGCAGATGTTACTCTTGCAGAAGGTGATACCGTATCAATCGGCGGAGAGGATACTGTTTTAACCGCAGCAAAGCCTGCTGACCGGGATAAAGTAAATGCGATCATTGATGCAATGGGGATCGGTGATTCCGTTAAAGTAACATCTGTTAAGGCTGATGGAGTAACCCCGGCTACCGCTCAGGAATATGTTATCTCAGAGAAGACTAATGAGGCCGCCAATGAGTATACCGCTGAAGACTTAAAGTCTATCATAAATAATCTTGATGAAGTTCAGTTTAAGACAACAGCTGAGAATTCAAAGGCACTCGCCCTCATAAATGATACAACCGGGGACAGCTATGCCGGTGGCGCAACTTTTAATACTACTCAGGTTACGGTTACCGACAAGGCTGCCGAATCAGATTCTGATGTAATCTCCGTATCACAGGCTTACTCCAAGATCAAGGATGAACTTGCAAAGGCAAGCTCGATTGGAACCGATGAGGGCAAGGAGGCTACGGTTTCAAGCTCCGGCGACGGAAGCTTCACTATCACAAAGGGCACTGCCGAGATCAAGGACAGTCTTGCATTCAATCTTCATGTAGGTGCTGATGCTGATATGACAAACAAGATAACGGTTAATATCGATACGATGGATACCGCCGGTCTTGGAATCAAGGGTCTCAATGTAAAGGATAACAGCGGCACGGCTGCAACCTACGCTATCGATTCCATTGAAGACGCCATTAAGAAGGTTTCGGAGCAGAGATCAGCACTTGGTGCAGTTCAGAACCGCTTAGAGCACACCATCAAGAATGTAGACAATGTAATCGAGAACACGACAGCAGCTGAAAGCGCTATCCGTGATACCGATATGGCAACCGAGATGGTTAAGTACTCTAACAACAACATCCTTATGCAGGCAGGCCAGTCAATGCTTGCACAGGCTAACCAGTCAAATCAGGGTGTTCTGTCACTGCTTGGCTAATCTGTATCGAAA
>JAGBOJ010000070.1 GCA_017633935.1 Lachnospiraceae bacterium
ATAGGATATCGCCTGAAAAGTAAAAAAAGAAATCCCGATAGGCAGTGCTATATCGGGCACGGCTATATCGGCACCGGTAAATGTCCTTACATTGGTCATAAAAAATCCAAGATACTTGAATACAAAAAGGATGCCCAGATCAGCTATAAGGCCGCAGACAAGGAACAGCTTCATTTTTCTTAGGCTATCGCGGTTTTTATCTATCAAAAGGGCACAAATATAATTAAGAAGTATGGAAAATAATAAAAGAAGAATGTATTTCGGCTCGCCCCATGCATAAAAGGCAAGTGACATTATGAGCAGAAATACATTTCTCGCCTCTCTTTTTTGTAAAAGATAATACCCTGCAAGGCATATGGGCAGAAATGCGAAAAGAAAGACAGCGGATGAGAAAACCATTATCCCTCACCCGGAGCTGTCTGCGTCTTATCCCACTTCAGATACGCGTTTATAAACGGATCTATATTCCCATCAAGTACGGAATCGGCCTGTGCGATCTCCGTCCCCGTCCGTAAATCCTTTACAAGCTGATACGGCTGCAGAAAATAAGACCGTATCTGGGAGCCCCATGCGATATCCTTGATCTCGCCCCTGATGTCCGAAAGCTTTTCGGCGTTGTTCTCCTTGGCGAGCATATAAAGCTTTGCTTTAAGCATCTGCATAGCCTTGTCCTTATTCTGGAACTGCGAACGCTCATTCTGACAGGTAACAACTATTCCGGTAGGAAAATGCGTTATCCTTATCGCGGAAGAGGTCTTATTTATATGCTGACCTCCCGCTCCCGATGAACGGTACGTGTCTATCCTGATATCCTCAGGCTTGATCTCTATATCAAGATCCTCCTCTATATCCGGCATCACATCAAGTGACACAAACGAGGTCTGTCTCTTCCCCTGTGCGTTAAAAGGAGATATCCTGACCAGCCTGTGTACGCCCTTTTCGGATTTCATATATCCGTAGGCATTCTGACCGTTTATCTGAAAATCGACCGACTTCAGCCCTGCCTCATCACCCTCAACGCTTGAAAGCTCCTCTATAGTAAAGCCGTGCCTTTCAGCCCATCTTGTATACATACGGTAAAGCATCGAGCACCAGTCACAGGACTCCGTTCCGCCCGCTCCGGCATTCAGGCTGAGTATCGCATTTGCGCCGTCATACTCACCGGAAAGCAGGGTCTTTGTCCTCATTGTCTCAAAGCTGTCCTTAAAGGCGCTGAAATCATCCTTTATCTCATCTGCCATGGACTCATCGTTTTCCTCATTTGCGATATCGATGAGCTCCAAAAGATCATTGTACTTGCTCTCAAGTCCGCCATAGGTATTGACATCATCCTTAAGAGCCCCAAGCTCCTGCGACTGCTTTCTTGACTTTTCCGGATCGTTCCAGAAGTCAGGCTCCTCCATAAGCCTCGAAAGCTCTTCGATCCTGTTCTTTTTGCTCTCGAGACTGAGGGAAGCCTTTAGCTCGCCCAAAGGCTCCTCATACTGCTTCAATTCAATTTTCAGATTATCTAATTCAACCATAAGCTATTCTCTACACTATCCCTCTGCCATGGCAATTCTTGTATTTTTTACCGCTTCCGCAGGGACACGGATCGTTGGGATAGATCTTTTCTCCCTCGCGCTTCTTCGGTGCTTTCTGTGCCGTATCATCCTTATTTGTACCGGTAACCTTCGCAACCTGCTCCCGCTCGACCTTTTCCTCGATCTTTACATGCATAAGGAGTCTTACCGTATCCTCCTGTATCGCATCGATCATATTGTTGAACATATCAAAACCGGTCAGCTTATACTCAACGACGGGATCTCTCTGTCCAAAAGCCTGCAGTCCGATACCCTGACGGAGCTGATCCATATCGTCGATATGATCCATCCATTTTCTGTCTATAACCTTTAAGAGGATAACTCTTTCTATCTCCCTGAGCTGCTCGGCCTCCGGAAATTCCGCTTCCTTATTCTCATAGAGCTTGACCGCATTTTCCTTCAGCTTATGCTTCAGCTCATTTTTGCTCATTCCGCGTACATCGGGAGTCTTTATGGGCGCCATGGGTATGATCGGAAGCAAAAGCTCGTTTAATTCAACCATATCCCAGTTTTCGGAATTGCTGTCCTCTCCTATACAGGTATCCACCGCCTCATCGGTGATATCGGTGATCATCTTATAGATGGCATCCCTCATACTCTCACCGTCAAGAACCTTGCGGCGCTCCTCATATATCTTTTCTCTCTGCTCGTTATTTACCCTGTCGTACTCTAACAGGTTCTTTCTGATACCGAAGTTGTTATCCTCTATCTTCTTCTGGGCTCTCTCAATGGCATTTGTCAGCATCTTATGCTCTATCTGCTCACCCTCGGGCACATTGAGCGCCTCAAATGCGGCGATCATCCTCTCCGAGCCGAAAAGCCTCATCAGGTCATCCTCAAGGGAGATATAGAATCTCGAACATCCCGGATCGCCCTGACGGCCCGAACGTCCTCTGAGCTGATTATCTATACGCCTCGCTTCATGCCTTTCGGTGCCTATTATCATCAGACCGCCTGCTGCCTTCGCCTCTTCGTCAAGCTTTATATCCGTACCACGGCCCGCCATATTAGTCGCTATGGTCACTGCCCCGTGTACACCTGCCTCGGCTATGATCTCCGCCTCCTGCTCATGAAACTTGGCATTTAAGACATTATGCTGTATGCCATGCTTTTTAAGCATACCCGAAAGCATTTCCGAGGTCTCGATGGTGATCGTACCCACAAGTATGGGCTGTCCGGTCTGATGTATCCTGTCTATCTCGTCTACTATCGCATTAAACTTTTCTTTCTTGGTCTTAAATACGGCATCCTGCATATCCACTCTGGCGATCGGCTTATTGGTGGGTATCGTAATGACATCCATCCCGTATATCTCACGGAATTCCTTTTCCTCTGTAAGCGCGGTACCGGTCATGCCGCATTTTTTATCGAATTTATTAAAGAAATTCTGGAAGGTGATGGTTGCAAGAGTCTTACTTTCCCTTTTAACCTTCACATGCTCCTTAGCCTCTATCGCCTGATGCAGTCCGTCGGAATACCGTCTTCCGGGCATTATACGGCCGGTAAACTCATCAACGATGAGCACCTGATCGTCCTTTACCACATAATCCTTATCCCTTGCCATCAGATTATGCGCACGAAGTGCCAGTATGATGCAATGCTGTATTTCAAGGTTCTCGGGATCGGCAAAATTCTCTATATGGAAAAACTGCTCCACCTTCTTCACACCCTGCTCCGTAAGATTTACAAGGTGGTCCTTTTCATTAACGATGAAATCTCCCGTCTCTTCTATTTCGACACCCATAATGGCGTCCATCTTTGAAAGCTCATCACTGGAAGCTTCTCCGCGCTGCAGCTGCCTTGCAAGCATATCGCAGGCCTGATAGATGGATGTGGACTTTCCGGACTGTCCCGATATGATAAGGGGCGTCCTTGCCTCGTCTATGAGTACGGAGTCAACCTCATCGATTATACAGTAATGAAGCTCCCTTAAAACGAGCTGCTCCTTATAGATGACCATGTTGTCACGCAGGTAATCAAAGCCCAGCTCATTATTTGTCACATAAGTGATGTCACAGCCGTAAGCCTTCTGCCTCTCCTCGCTGGTCATACCGTTTAATACACAGCCCACGGTAAGACCCAGAAATTCATGTACCTGACCCATCCACTCCGCATCACGCTTTGCAAGATAATCATTAACGGTTACAACCTCGACCCCCCTGCCTTCAAGTGCGTTTAAGTATGCCGGCAATGTGGAAACCAGTGTTTTACCTTCACCTGTCCTCATCTCGGCTATACGCCCCTGATGAAGGATGATGCCGCCGATAAGCTGTACCCTGAAATGCTCCATTCCCAGAGTACGTCTGGCTGCTTCCCTTACTGTTGCATATGCGTCCGGAAGGATATCATCAAGTGTCTCCCCGGCAGAAAGTCTGTCCTTAAACTGCTTTGTCCTCGCCTTTAAGTCCTCGTCCGACAAAGCCATCATCTGTTCCCTCATGGACTCTATCCTGTCCACAATGGGCTCTATTCTCTTTAGTTCCCGCTCACTGTGTGTGCCAAAGATCTTTTCAATGATGTTCATCTAAATCAATACTCCTTAGCTTCCTCTTCACCGTTAAGAACTCTGAGTCCGCCCTGCGCGAGAGCCAGAAGCTCATCCTCACCGGGATATACCACAATGGGCGCTATCCAGCTCACGAAACCTGAAATACCGTCGATTATCCTCTTTTCATGAGCTATTCCGCCGGTGAATATTATCGCGTCAACCTTTCCTTCAAGTGCGGCTGCCCTTGCTCCTATATCCTTGGCTATCTGGTATTTGAATGCCTCTATCACCATAGCGGCATTCTCATCGGTTTCAGCCTTCTTTAAGCATTCCTGCATATCATTGGAGCCGAGGTAGGCATTTAATCCGCCGCCGCCCACAAGCCTTTTATAAAGCTCCTTTTCCGTATATTTACCCGAAAAGCAGAGCCTTAATAACGGTCCCACCGGAAGTCCTCCTGCTCTTTCGGGCGAGAATGCCCCGTCACCTTCAAGAGCGTTGCTCACATCTATTACTTTACCCTTCCTGTGAGCGCCGACCGATACACCGCCGCCCATATGTACAACGATCACATTGATATCTTCATACTTCTTTCCGTTTTCCTTTGCATAGCGTCTTGCCATAGCCTTCTGGTTAAGGGGATGGAAAATACTTGTCCTTTCGATCTCGGGTATGCCTGAAAGCCTTGCTACGGGCGCAAGCTCGTCAACAGCCACGGGATCGACTATAAATGAAGGCTTTCCAATCTCATCCGCTATCTCTCTGGCAAGCACTCCTCCGAGATTTGACGCATGCTGTCCCTGAGGTCCGATCTTAAGATCCTCCACAAGGTCGTCTGTTACCCTGTAGGTGCCGCCGGGGATGGGCTTTACAAGTCCGCCTCTTCCCACGACCATATCCAGGGTCTTTATATCAAAATTCTGCTCCTTTAAGAAATCAAGGATGATTCCCTTTCTGAAATCCTTCTGGTCAAATATTGAATCGTACTTTGCTATCTCCTCCGTGGAATGACGGAGAGTCTTGTCAAAAAGCATTTTCTCGTCTTCAAATACCGCTATCTTTGTGGATGTCGAGCCCGGATTGATTATGAGTGATTTGATCGCCATTAAAAATACCTCCTTATAAAACTACCGGTTATCATTTATTAAGATGTGCAGACACTACTGCCGCAAGAGCTATCGAGTTAACCTTTGTCTCGGCAGAATCCGAACGCGATGTAAGTATCGCGGGAGCCTTTGTTCCCGTAAGTATGCATCCGTTCTTAAATTCCGTCGTATGAACTATAAACTTGTATGCGATATTTCCGGCATGAATATCCGGGAAAAGAATGATATCCGCATCCCCGACGATCTTCCTGTCCTCTGCATGCTTATGCCTTGCTGCCTCCGGATAGATCGCAAGATCAACTGAGAGCGGTCCGTCAACGATACAGTTTTTGATCTTACCCTCATCGTTCATCTTTGTAAGCTCCGCAGCCTCAACCGTAGCGGGCATCTTCGGATTTACCACCTCTACGGCCGCTACGGGTGCAACCTTCGGCATTTCTATACCGCAGGCATTGCAGACCTCTACGGTATTGTCTATTATCTTTACCTTTTCCTCAAGTGTAGGGTAAGGAAGGAACGCCACATCCGTAAGGAATAAGAGCTTTTCAACTCCTTTTATCTCAAACACGCATACGTGTGAGAGCAGCTTGTCAGTGCGGAGACCGACTTCTTTGTCGAGAATGCTCTTTAAGAAATCCTTCGTGGAGATCAGTCCCTTCATATACATATCCGCTTTTCCGTCATGTACCAGCTTTACTGCCTCGTGTGCTGCTTCTATCGGATCGGGTATATTTATTATCTCAAAGATCGAAGGATCGATGTTCATTCCTTTGCATATTTTCTTTATCTCTTCTTCATCACCCACCAGAATGGAATCGGCTATCTTTCTTTCATGCGCCATGGCAACCGCCTCAAGTACCGCATCATCGTTTGCCGCCGCGACCGAAAGCTTCTTGGTCGGAAACTCATTTACCTTTTTTAAGATCTCGTCAAAATTTTTGCTCATTTTTACCTTCTCCTTTTTACTGCATAAACAGGCTTTTTCATTATTATAGGAAACGAATTTATTCGTTTCCTATTCAAAGTATAAATCGCTAAACAGCGCATTTTTTAATATATCATTTTCACATAACAGGGTCAAGGGTTGAAACAAAACACCCCGCGGTCTCGATTGAAACCGCGGGGCTTTTGTTTTACATCTTTATCCTATGAAGCCTTTTCTTATCACTTCTTTTCAGTAAGTGAAAGAACAAGGTTCTGGTCGGTCTGAGGTACGATCTTAAAGTTGATCGTCTTGGAACCGCCCACAGGATATCCGTCTGTGCCTCTCTTAAGTGTAACCGTCATCTTGGCTGTTCCAACCTTTGTGTTGTTGCTGAATGTAACAATCACATTATCGGATACGGTTGTGTAGCCGTCTGCGTTTACTTTATAGCTCTTGCCGGCTATAGTTACAGAGTCAAGCTTAGGCTTAACAGCATTGCCGGTATAGGTAGCTGTCACATTACCCTTTGCATCTTTAGCGATCTTAGAGCCTTCAACAGATGCCGTGGATACCGTAAAGTCAAAATTGTTCTTATTTGCCTTTGCGATATATGCATTATATGTGCCGGCCTGAAGAGCCTTATCTTTTCCGTTAAAGATGAAGCTTCCCTTATAGCCGCCCTTTGCAGCAGTCACTTCGTCAACACTTACGGTATTTCCCACAAAACCGCTCTTTACGCTGAATGTAGCCTTATAATCGGTATTTGCCTTTAATGCCTTATAAGCTGTTCCGGCTTCATTTATCTGATAAAGAGTTACCTTGGGAGCCTTCGGGCTGGCTCCTGCCTTATTGGGTGAGATCACATCCTCTATAGCTGCGAATACCTTTCCTGCGTTATCCGGAGATACCGACTCAGCCTCAAAAGGCTTGATCTCATTTACGCTGAGCATATTAATGTCAAACTTAACAGTAGTCTTGCCCTTGTATAATTTGCTGGCATTTCCCTTCTTCTTTGCAGCTACGGTTACGGTACCTGCCTGCTTGCCTGCCTTTACTCCCTTAAAGGTAAGATCGAACAGATCAGCGATATTTAATACACCATTCACATTTTTCTCACCGACAACAGAACTTGCCTTAAGCACCCACTTGCCATCAACCTTATAGAAGTATCTGACATCTGTGGTCGTATTGTTGATATTGGCATTTGCGGATACTGCCTCAAACTTGATAGTTCCGGCTTTAACGGCCTTTGCAAGGTCTGGAGCAAGTCTTGTATAAGAGGTTGTTACCCTATGCTGATTGTTCTTATCATTTGATACGAACGGACCGGTAAGGTATACATATACTCCATAGCTTCCGGCATGCTTGTTTCCGGTATCTGAAAGGACGTAATCGTGTCTGTAAAGTGTACCATTGATAACCGTGGAAGTCGTCCAAGTATACCCTTCTATCTCAGCCGAACCGTCAGGCGCTGTGGTAGTAGG
>JAGBOJ010000071.1 GCA_017633935.1 Lachnospiraceae bacterium
ATAAACAGGACTTCTGCGTGCATATCGCTCGTTTTGGGTATCCTCATTATGATAATGCCTCTTCCGGTGAGCACACTAATTCTCTCGCCTGCCCTTGCGGTATGCTTTTACATCGTGCTCTCGTTTGTCTCGATATTTTTTGACGCTCATCTTAAGAAAAGAAAAACCTACGACACAGTCATAGGTTTTATCAGTAAATATTCTTATCCGATATTTTTAATACATCACGTAACGATACAGAAAATGCTCCAGCTTTTTACCGGCAGGGAGGTTTCGTTCCTCTTCAGCATCCTGTATTTCTTTGTTACCCTCGCCGTGATCGCCGTACTTTCCGTGGCTCTTTCAAAGCTTACAAAGCTCGTACTCAGCCTGTTTTCAAGACTTCGGTCCCAGACCTCTTCTTAGGAGCCGTAAGATCTTCAAAAGTTATACGCCCGATCATTCATTCTCACATTTTGACAAAGCCAGAGTTCCGGTCCTTGCGATCTCAACTATTGATACCTGGGCTAAAAGCTTTATGAGCATTTTTGTGCGCTCCGGCCGGTCGCAGATCTGGATTATCATAAGATTCCGGGACATATCCACTATCTCCGCCTTCATCGCATCGCATATCTCCATTATCTCCCTGCGGTTTGACTTGTTGTATTTAACCTTTAACAGCATCAGCTCGCGGCATATACTCATATCCTCATCAAAGGTCTTTACCTTGATGACATCCAGCTTCTTGTTAAGCTGCTTTTCTATCTGCTCTATGGTACGCATATCCCCGCTTGACACTATGGTCATAACGGACACGTTCGGATCGTCTGTCTCCCCCACCGCAAGGCTTTCGATATTAAAGCATCTCCTTGCAAAAAGCCCCGATACCTTCGAGAGCACACCCGATCTGTTTTCTACGAGAACCGAATATATCTTCTTCATGATCTGACCCACCTCATATGATTACAACTGGTTTCAATGACTTGCGTATCTTACGGTATCAAGAGGATCTATAACAACCTCCATAAGCGCCGATCCCTTCTCCGACAGGAAATCTTTTATCGCATCCGCCTGCTCTTCCTTCTTATCAAGCCTTATATAATCCATATCATAGGCCTTTGCGAGATACTTAAGATTGGGATAATCCGGCAGATCCACCATCTCATAATTGTCATTTAAGTTGAAATGCTGGAATTCCCTTACCATTCCGAGATAATTGTTCTTAAGCACCACAACCTTGACCGAAAGCTCCTCCTGCTTTAATACCGCAAGCTCACACATCGACATCTGGAATCCGCCGTCTCCGCAGACAGCTACGACCTGCCTTTTTTTATCGGCTATTTTTGCACCGATAGCCGCGGGTATGGCATATCCCATTGTACCCATGCCGCCGGTGGTAAAAAATCTGCCCTTTTTCACGTTTACATTCCTGCATGACCATATCTGGTTCTGTCCCACATCGGCCACATATATCGCGTCCTCGTCCATTGCCGTCGAGAGGCTTTTTACAAAATCAGCCGGATCTATATAGCCCTCGGGAACCTTTCTGCCGCCCGGAAGCTTTCTGTAGCCCTTAAGAGTATCGACCCATTCGGATGTATCTATATCAAAATCGATCGTATCAAAATCCTTAAATACATACTTTGCATCTCCCACGATCGGGATCGTCGGACCGACGTTTTTCCCGATCTCCGCAGGGTCCACATCTATATGCACAAGGACCTTGTGTTCCATTATAAGGTCGGGCTGCTTTACCGCCCTGTCCGCAACCCTTGCTCCCACCATTATGAGCATATCGCATTCGCTCATGGCCCTTGTTGCCTGTATACAGCCGTTATTTCCTATCATGCCGAAATTCAGCTCATGTCCGGTGGGCAGCACACCTATACCCATCATAGTCGTCACAAGGGGTATCCTGTGCCTTTCGACAAAGGACTGCAGCTCATCCTGCGCATCCGATAAAAAGACCCCGCCTCCGGCGCATATAAGAGGTCTCTTTGCCTTTGTAAGCTCGGCTACGGCTTTTTTTATCTGCTGTATATGTCCCTTTACCGTAGGTTTGTAGGTTCTCAAGGAAACCTCCTCCGGGTACTTAAAGGACTGTATCTGTGCCTTTTGTATATCCGCCGGTACATCTATAAGGACCGGCCCCCGTCTTCCGCTGTTTGCGATATGAAAGGCCTCCTTAAAGGCTCTCGGGATGTCCTTTACATCCTTTATGAGGTAGCTGTATTTTACAAAGCTTTCGGCCGCTCCGGTCACATCCGCCTCCTGAAACACATCGGACCCGAGCTGGTCAGTCTCAACCTGTCCGCTGATGCACACAAGCGGTATCGAATCGGCGTATGCTGTTGCGATCCCCGTAAGAAGGTTTGTGGCTCCCGGACCGCTTGTTACCGCGCAGACCCCGACCTGCCCCGTACTCCTTGCATAGCCTGAGGCCATATGCCCCGCATTCTGTTCGGTACGCACTAAAACCATATCAATATCCGTATTTGACATCGCATCAAAAAACGGGCAGATAGCCACACCCGGATATCCGAACACTACCCTTGTATTTTCCGCCTCCAGACATTTTGCCATTACATCAGCACCGGTCATAATCATTCCTCCTGAAAGTAAACTCCTTTATTCCCGTCCCGGACATCATCCGGTACACAACCCCTCTATTTCATATTGCAGAGAGCCTTAGCCACCTTAACCGCCTCCGAAGCATCCTTTGAATACCCGTCTGCACCTATCTGTTCTGCATAATCCCCGGTTATGACAGCTCCGCCGATCATAAATTTTGCCCTGCACTGCCTTTCTTTGGCATAATTTATGACATTTTCCATTTCCTTCATCGTGGTCGTCATAAGAGCCGAAAGACAGATGATGTCGGCATTTTCTTCAAACGCCTTGTCGATGATGACTTCCTTTGGCACATTTTTTCCAAGGTCCGTCACCCTGAAGCCGTAATTTCTAAGCATGAGCGTCACAAGATTTTTCCCTATATCGTGTATGTCACCCTCGACCGTGGCGATCACCACCGAGGGGGCGTTATCGGTATCCGCATCCTTCTTTAATAAAGGCTCTATCAGCTTTATGGAGCTTTCCATGGTTTCAGCCGAAGAAATGAGCTGCGGCAGGAAATACTTACCCTTGTCGAAAAGATCGCCGACCTCATTTATCGCGGGTATCAGAGCCGTATTTAATATATCCTGCGCGTTTTCCCCGGCTTTAAGGGCCTTATCGGTAAGCTCCTTTATACTTTCCTTTCTGCCCTTTATAACGCATTCCTTTACTTCATTCAAGGGACTTATGTTAACTTCTCTGCCGGCTTCCTTTATATCCTTTCCGGTGTCCGAAAGAGCGTTTTCATTCATATATCCGATATATTTAAGGTCCGCTCCTTCCTTGTTCATCAGAAGATCCGCAGCAAGAGCCGCTCTTACTATGGCATCCTGGTTGGGATTGCATATCGCCATCGTAAGCCCTTCCCTTATCGCCATAGTAAGGAAGGCTGTATTGACATTTATCCTTTCCGGCAGACCGAAGGATATGTTTGAAAGACCGCATACCGTGGCAAGCCCGAGGCTCCTGCAGTATCTAATCGTATCCAGAGTGTCGGTGCCCGCGCTTTTTACGGCACCCACGGTCCCCACAAGACCGTCCACGACTATATCTTCCTTCTTAAAGCCCATTGCCATCGCCTTGTCATAGACGATACGGATATTTTCCTTCTTTTCCTCGAGGTCCTTCGGAAGTCCGGCATCGCCTATCGGCAGCAGGATAAACATGGCTCCGTACTTTTTTGCCGTTGAGAGCATCCTGTCGCATCTGTCGCTTTCCGCCGAAATTGAATTCATAAGAGCCCGCCCCGGATAAATCCTTAAAGCAGCCTCCATGACCTCCGGGAAGCTCGTATCTATGCAAAGAGGCAGGCTGCTCTCTTCGGTAACGACATTTACAGCCTTAAGCATCATCTCTTTTTCATCGATCCCGCTCATGCCCATATTGACGTCAAGTACCGAAGCCCCGTTTTCTTCCTGCTCCATCGCAAAATTCCTGACCATTTCAAAGGAGCCTTCCTTAAGCTCTGCCTGAAGCTTCTTTTTTCCCGTGGGATTTATCCTCTCCCCTATTATCATAAAGGGACTGTTAAGCGAAAAGATAAGGTGCTTCCTTTCAGAGGAAAGACATCTGACCCTGTCCTTTTTTGCAGCCCTATTATCCTTAAGTCCGGCTATCGCCCTGATATAGCGTTCATCAGTACCGCAGCAGCCTCCTATTAAAGAAGCTCCCGCCTTTACCGTCTCCTCCATGCCCTTTGCAAAATCCTCCGGCGAAAGGTCATATACCGTATCACCGTTTTCATCAAGTCCCGGAAGCCCCGCATTGGGCTTGCATATTAAGGGTATTTCCGCTACCTCAGCCATATCCCTTATCAAAGGCAGAAGCCTGTCAGGGCCTGCAGAGCAGTTTGCTCCGAAGGCATCAGCCCCGAGTGACTGCAGGGTTATCAAAGCCGTCACCGGATCTGTCCCGTAAAGGCTTCTTCCGTCCTCTTCAAAGGTCATTGTGGCAAGCACCGGCAGATCACAGGTCTCCTTTGCCGCTATAAGAGCCGCCCTTGTCTCCTGAAGGCTCATCATGGTCTCCACGATAAGGAGATCCGCTCCGCCCTCTGCAATATATCTTATCTGCTCGGAATATATGTCAATAAGCTCCTCAAACTTCATCCTGCCGATGGGCTCAAGCTGAAGTCCGGTCATGGATATATCCCCTGCCACATAGCAGTCGGGTGCATCCGGATGCCTTTCCTTAAATGCCTTGACCGTCTTCTTTGAAAGCTCCACGAGTGCCCTGTTCATCCGGGGCAGTTCGTCCCCAAGCCCGAATTCATCAAGCTTTATCCTGTTGCACGAAAAGGTCGGGGAATATATTATCCTCGACCCTGCCTCAAGATACGCCGTCTGAAGGTCTGTTATGATATCCGGATTATCAAGGATCCATTTATCCGGACAAACCCCCTTCTTAAGCCCCCTCTTCTGAAGATTCGTGCCTGTGGCCCCGTCCATCAGAAGTATGCTGTTTTCAGTCAGTTTCTTAAATTCTTCCTTAGTCATTAAACACCGTTGAATTCATCTATCGCATCATCATCAAAATTTTCATCGACCTCAGGTGTGTCTATCATATTTTCCCTTGTATATACCCTCTTTGCTTCTCTCTGTCTTTCCACGCTGTTTGAGATCAGCTCTCTGACACTTTCCGAATCCTTTATGTTTCTTATCTTGAAATTACCCAGAGATCTGTCCGAAGAATATATTAAGATCGTACCTGTATTTATAATCTTCTGCCAGAGCGTCCGTACCAGTGACACATCGGTTATCCTGTAAAGCCTTACCTCGTAGGACTTTGTGCTGATAAAGCCCTTATCCACAAAAAGCCTCTCCTTATCCATTCCGTATCTGGTAAAGGTCCACGGCAGCCCCATAAAGTTCCTCTTTGTATCCTCCCATACATCACCCGGTCTGCGTTTTTCAGCCTTTCTGTAATTCATATATCCCTGAGTGGCGCATACTGCTATGATGAAAAACACCACGATGGCTACCAGTATTATAAATAAGACCATAAGAATTTCCATTTTAATACCCTCCGCTTTTGCAGGGCGCCTTTGCGCCCCGGTTATACATATGTTTTTTTTGGATTGTTGACCCCAAAAATTATTACTATTATAATCTATAAATGTTATTAGTGTCAAAGGGAGTATAAATATGTCAGGATCATCTTTCGGAAATATTTTCAGGATAACGACATGGGGCGAATCCCACGGAAAAGCCCTGGGTGTTGTGATAGACGGATGCCCTGCAGGACTTGCTCTTTCAGAGGAGGACATACAGGTCTATATGGAAAGACGCAGGCCCGGGCAGTCACAGTTTACCACGGCGCGTTTAGAGGGCGATAAGGCGGAGATCTTATCCGGTGTGTTTGAAGGACGCACAACGGGCTCTCCGATCTCAATAGCGGTCTTTAACAAAGACCAGCGTTCAAAGGATTACAGCGAGATAGCCTCATACTACAGGCCGGGGCATGCCGATTACACCTTCGATCAAAAATACGGCTTCAGGGATTACCGCGGAGGCGGAAGGTCATCGGGAAGAGAGACTATAGGCCGTGTCGCAGCCGGTGCTGTCGCGGCAAAGCTTCTTAAAGAGCTCGGTATCTCCTGTCAGGCTTATACGCTCTCGATAGGCAATATAAAGGCTTCCTCCTTTAACGAAGAGGATATCCTTAAAAATCCTCTTTTTATGCCGGATATGTCAGCCGCGGACAAAGCCGCCGAATACCTTAAAGCCCTTATGAACGAGGGGAATTCCGCGGGCGGCATCATAGAATGCAGGATAAACGGACTGCCCGCAGGCATTGGTGACCCCGTTTTTGAAAAGCTTTCGGCAAATCTTGCAAAGGCAGTGACCTCGATAGGCGCAGTAAAGGGCTTTGAGATCGGCGAGGGTTTTAATGCCTCTTACCTTACGGGACTTGAGGATAATGACAGCTTCATAAACGAAAACGGGCAGATAAAAAAGGCCACCAATCATTCGGGAGGTATTCTGGGCGGGATCTCCGACGGCTCGGAAATAGTTTTCAGGGCCGCGGTAAAGCCCACAGCATCCGTATCCGCCCCGCAAAGGACGGTAAATAAGGACGGCGAAGAGATCGATATAAGCATAAAGGGCAGGCACGATCCGGTCATAGTTCCAAGAGCCGTGGTCGTGGTCGAATGTATGGCAGCCATTGTGACAGCCGATGCCCTGCTTATGAACATGTCATCAAAAATGGACAGGATAATTGATTTTTACGGACGTTGAGTTTACAATGAATGCAGACGGAAAAACAAAAAAACAAGAAGGAGTCTCAGATATGGCAGGTAAATATGTATTGTACGCAGCCGGATACACAGTAGATGAGGTTCACGGTCTCCGTGTATATGATTTCGATCCCGAAACCGGAAGGATAACGGGGCAGATCGCGGATACCGAGATCACTAACCCCTCATATATCACCATCTCCCACAACGGGAAATTCCTCTATTCCATCACGGATGACGGCGTGCAGTCATATTCCATCAATCCCGACGGGACTCTGGCATTTATGAATAAATCCGGTATACACGGTATGCGCGGATGCTATATTTCCACGGACTACGAGGACAGATTCCTCTTTGTAGCCGGATATCATGACGGAAAGCTTACCGTGCTCTCCCTTAACGATGACGGAAGCATAAATACGATCTGCGAGGAGATCTACCACAAGGGCTTCGGCTCGGTAGGCGAGCGCAATTACCGTCCTCATATCGACTGCGCAAAGATGACCCGCGACAACAGATTTTTATGTGTGACCGATGTCGGCATGGATCATATCAAGGTATACAGACTTCATCACGACACCGGAAGGCTCGATCTTGCGGACATCATCCGCTCGGAGATAGAATCCGCTCCCCATCATATTAAATTCTCTCACGACGGGAAATTTGCCTACATCATCCATGAGATGAAGAATTATATTGATGTATATTCCTATGAATGTCTGGATAATGAGCCGGAATTTGAAAAGATCCAGACGGTTTCGACCGTCAATAATTACCATGCCGGTAATACCGCGGCTTACGCCATCCAGATCTCCGATGATGATAAATATATCTATTGCTCAAATGCCGGAGACAATTCGGTAAGCGCATTTGCCCGTGATACTGTGACGGGTAAGCTTGAAAAGCTCTTTACTCTTCCGATCTCCGGAGATTTTCCGAAGGATATCGCCGTATCCGACGACAATAAATTCCTCTTAAGCATCAATAACGAGTCGAATTCGATCTCCTTCTTCAAGTTAGATCTTAATAAAAAGATCATAGTCATGAACGGTCCCATGAAGAAGTTCAAGCAGGGCAACTGCCTTATAATACACAGGCTTGCATAAATATACTGCCCTTTTTATATCTTGTTTAGTCTCGGCACCTCATCCATATGCAGATACCTTGAAAGGCATCTTACGATAAAGTCATGGTCCTGGACATGATTTAATCCCGATACGCATACAGCACCGATGACACCGGCATCCTCCACTCTTAAAGGAAAGCCTCCGCCGCTGTTCGCATAGATTCTTTCGTCCATAAACTTGGTATCCATCGTATTGCCCGTATTCTGAAGATACATATAAAATTCCAGCGTGGAAACCTCGGTGCGCATTACCGTATTAAACTTACGGTTCAGCCACTCGATGTTATCAGGAGTAGTCCCGTCCATCATCTGCATAAACACCGGCATCCCGTTACTCCTTTTTATCATGATGCCCACCGGGAGTTCACGTTTTTTTGCCTCGCTCACCATCAGCTTTCCGAGTTCCCATGCATCATCATTGGTAAAATGCGTAAACTGCAGTATCTCCTCCTGCATTTTAAGAACATTTAATACCTCCTCGGCTGTCTTCTCCTTATCCATGGTATTACCTCCTTAATCGTGTTATTTATGCAAAGCTGTTTTTATAACCCTTAACCCTGTCAGAACTGTTCAAAATAATCTATCTTCATGGCTTTTTTGACATCGCTTAAGGTTTCGGCCGCGGCAGCCTCGGCAGCCTCGGTTCCCTTTTTTAATACCTCATAGATATAGGGTATATCCTTTTCATATTCCCTGCGTCTGTTCCTTATAGGCTCAAGCTCTGCCTGAAGCACATTGTTTAAGAGCTTTTTAACCTTCACGTCACCGAGTCCGCCCCTCTTATAATGCTCCTTCATCTCATCCAGATTTTTATAATCCGGACAGAATTCCTCAAAATGCTCATCCCTGCAGAAGGCATCGAGATAGGTAAATACTGTATTTCCCTCAAGCTTTCCGGGATCTGTGACCTTAAGATGCCCGGGGTCGGTAAACATACTCATAACCTTTTTTTGTATCTCATCGCTTTCTTCCGAAAGGTATATGCAGTTGCCCAGCGATTTGCTCATTTTTGCCTTTCCGTCAGTACCCGGAAGCCTTAAGGCCGCCTTGGTCTCGGGAAGCAGTATGTCAGGATCCACAAGGGTTTCACCGTATACGGTGTTAAACTTATGCACGATCTCCTTGGTCTGTTCAAGCATCGGAAGCTGATCCTCTCCCACCGGAACGGTCGTTGCCTTAAAAGCCGTGATATCCGCAGCCTGGCTTATGGGGTATGTAAAAAAGCCCACCGGTATCGAGTTTTCAAACTTCCTCATCTGTATCTCCGACTTAACGGTAGGGTTTCTCTGAAGCCTTGAGACCGTAACAAGATTCATATAGTAACAGGTGAGCTCGAAAAGCTCCGGTATCTGTGACTGGATAAGGATATTGGTCTTTGAGGGATCTATACCGCAGCTTAGGTAGTCCAAAGCCACCTCCACTATATTATCCCTCACCTTTTCGGGATTTTCGGCATTATCGGTAAGTGCCTGGGCATCCGCGATCATAATGAATATCTTTGAAAACTCACCGGAATCCTGCAGCTGCACCCTGCGTCTTAAGGAACCCACATAATGTCCGACATGAAGCCTTCCCGTGGGTCTGTCACCTGTTAAGATAATCTTTTCTTTTTCCTCACTCATTTCAAAAATCTCTCCTTAATAAACCTGAATGTTCTTCTTTGCCCGTATTTGGCATATATCTTGAGCAATGCATGCAGTTCCCTCTTCGTGTCGGGATGCATCATTATCTTATCCATTGATCTTTCATAGTATTTAAGCGGAAATTCCTCGGTATATTTTTCTCCGTTATATATCTTGCTTGCCGCTATCCTGTCCATAAGCATTTCCACAAGATACTTTTTCGGCATCCTGACCGGAACCATCCCGCCTCTTTTGTTATCTGTGTTTTCCGCCTCCGCCGAATAGTCGATCCAGTATTCGTAGTGGTGCTTATTCCTGCCCTTATGATGCAGCCAGCTTGCAGAATACCCCTTATCCTCTCTTTCGGCATTGTTGGGGCTTCTGAAGCCCTGATAATACCTGCAGCCCTCTATGAATTCCGTGGGCGAATATTTACTGAGGTCATGTGTGAGTCCCTGAAAATAAAGTCCCACCGCAAAGCAGTTTTTCATCACCTCTATCCGGTGCTTTGTAATTGTCTTAAAATGTCCCCAAACGTTCATAGATAAAAATCCCTGATCGCGGATAATACCAGCAGATGTGCCGGATAAATCACGTAAAAAAAGTATTTCCACTTAAACCGGCCCGGCTTTCCGTTATATAAAAACACCGGTATCATTGAAACAAGCGCCATACATTCGATATTACTCGAAAACGGTATGAGCGCGTTTGCGGCACCTACCATCTTAAACGGCTTTCTGTCCCTGAACAAATAAAACACAACTATCAGGCAGACCCCTATATAACGGTAATCCGTGCCCATAAACTGTGCCGCAGAGCACAGTGCCAGAACGCTCAGGCATTGAAGATATGTCTGCCCTGCAAAAAAATCAATAAAAATAAGTGCTATAAGCCCCAAAAGCAGCGTAAAGAACACGTTCTGATAGTTCTTGTCAAAGGGCACTCCGCTAAAAGCAAGGTCGAAAGGAACCTCCGATATCACCGCAAACACACCGAGTCTTAAAAGATATTTTTTAACGTTTCTTGTGTGTATATAGCCCTCCGTTATAAGAAACGCATATATCGGAAACGCCAGTCTTCCCACATATCTCATCCATCTGTACTGCGGAAAGATCACATATCCCATATGATCTATGATCATTGAAATCAGCGCAAAAAGCTTTAGTGCAAAGACCGACACTTTTTAAGACCTCTTATCCTTTAATACCTCCACGGCTTTTAACACTACCGTGCTCCTTGAGCTTACAGGTATCTCCCCCTCACTCAGCTCCTTAGGCGTTTTACAAAACCCTTCATCCGTAGACATTATTTTCTTCCAGACCTTATTTTTCGGCGGCTTCGGAGGATGAAACCTGTGATCCATCCAGTGCATATTGTAAGCCACGTAGAAATCATCGTCCCTTCCGCCGTTGTTCATTTTTTCATAAAGCCCGATATACATCACGGCAAAATGCCTGTTATAATTGGCAAAATTCGCCGCCCATGCCTGCTCTCCGTGATAAGACGCATCCGGATATCCGCATGAGATATAATCCATCATCTTTTTTTTGACCGCACTCCTGAATACCGGATGATCCTTTCTGAAAGCTATAAGCTCGCGCACAAATTCGTGAATATCTTTATTTTTTTCAAGATCGTCCCAGTTAATATACGATATCTTATTATCCTGACAATAAGGATTATTGTTGCCGTTCTGCGAGTTCAGAAACTCATCCCCTGCTCTAAGCATGGGTGTCCCCTGCGATAAAAGGAGGAAGGTAAAAGCATTCCTTATCTGGCTGTGCCTTAAGGTAATGACGGCCTTTCTTCTGCTCTTTCCCTCGGCTCCGCAGTTCCAGCTGTAATTATAATCACTGCCGTCAGCATTATTTTCCCCGTTATCCTCATTATGCTTGCGCTCATAGGATACCAGATCGTTTAAGGTAAAGCCGTAATAATTCGTGATATAGTTGACAGTTGCGCATTTTTCGGGATTGTTTAAGATATGCCTTGAAAATGCCCCGAGCATATCCTCATCACCCTTTAAATATTTACGGCTGTCATACATAAAGGAATCATTTAAGATCCCGATATTTTTTCTGTCAGGCACAGCTTCACCGTATATATTATCAGCGTCCACATCCGTTACCAGAACCTTTATCCCCTTTAACAGAGGATCGGAGGCGATATTCTTGAGCGGAAGGCTGTAGCCCATAAGCCACACTCCGTCAATACGGTAATTTAATACCCAGTACCTGATGCATTCCGTTATAAACGATTCCCTTATATCCGGCGGAAAATAAAACTGCATTATGACACCGATCTTAAAGGAGTGAAGCTTATCTACCGTCTCCTTAAATTCGATGCCGGGATGTCCGCAGGAATATGACTGCTTGGGAGCAAAGAAATTCCCTTCCGCGTACCCCCAGAGATTAAGTCTTTTTTCTCCGGAAATACCGTCCGTCATGGTTTCGTTAAAATCATAGACCGGCTGCAATATTACCGAGGTGATACCAAGATTTTTAAGATAAGAAGCTTTTTGGGAAAGGGCGCTGAAGGTGCCGGGGTTATTTACCCTTGCGGACTTGTCCTTCGTAAAGGCTCGGACGTTCAGCAGATAAAAAAGCTCTTCATTCCAAGGTGTTTCGGGATTTTTATACTTAAACGAAAAATCATCCGTTTTAAAAAGACCGTACATTTTTCTTCGCCCGAACTTTTCATTGCCCACGGTCTCGACTGCATAGGGATCGACAAATTCATTATTGCCGAGCCTTAAACGATAGGCATACTGCTCAGGATCAAGGTCATAAATTTTCATGGCGCACACATCACCGAGCCGTGATGAGGCAGGGAAATGCACAGAGGCCAGACGGTGCAGGCTCTTTTTATCAAAAAGCTCGAGTACAAGCGGTCTTAAGGTTTTGTTCTCAACTGCGATGTTAACACAGGCCTCACAGATCGTGACTCCGAGCTTTTCAAAATTCCCTTTTTCCGTCCTGAATTTTTTCATGTTGTCCGGCTGCCCCCTCTTTGAAAAATCTGTCTCCTCACATTCCGGTCATCTGAACTTATGCCTTCGTCACTACCGGTATATAACAACACAAATTCCATATTACTATAACATAAAACAGCACTGATATGCAAGCTTTGACGCTGATATCACAGTATGATAAAATATGATGGTATAAGAGTCAAAAGCACCTTTTTACCCCGATATCATGATTAAAGCGTCAAAAGCACTTCGTGCTGTTTTTGGATACAATATATAGCGATTTCGTGCAAGCACGATCGCCATATATTGTATCCAAAAGGTGCTAAAGCACCTTTTGACACTTCAATCATGTTATAAGATATCATAAAAATGTGTTATTTTTTACTGCAGTTGTGAAGGAGATCAAAGATGGCTGATATATCAAACAACGATGAAGGCGAGATCGTAGTAGACCTCGATCTTGATGACGGCACTACCGTTACCTGTGACTTTGTCACGATCCTTGAAGTGGACGGCAAAAATTATATCGCCCTTACTCCCCGAATCGAAGGAGATGAGGACGATATAGATGTCTGGTTCTACGGTCTTGAAGGCGATATCGAAGACCTTTCAAAGGAACCGGAATTGATTTACATCGAGGATGATGAAGTCTATGAAATGGTCACGGAAGCATTTGACGAGTATCTTGACACCCTTGAATATAACGAAATGCTTGCTGAGGATGACGACTGATCATCCTCTTAATATTTACCATGCCCTTTTATCATCGGCGATAACTCTTTTATTCCTGTCATACATGGTATTGCAGTCAGGACAGAAATATCCGTATTCTGTCTTTCTTAATAATGCCGAGCACTTTTTACACCTTCCGGCAGACTGGGGATCGTCAGATACTACTCTCTCGACTCCGCCCGAAACATTCTCAAGGATCTCTTCATCGATCATATTCTTCTTATCCATGTGATTTACCTCCGTAAATGTCATTTGTATATCTCTATTATATGATACGAACGGGAACACATATATGGCAGTTATAATTTTATAAAGCTTTAAGCGGACCTGTAAGCCGGGTTTTGTTCGGTCACATAAATGACCGTGACGGTAATCTATCTAAAACTGCCGTTACCGGCAGCCTTTAGCGATCTACCTGAGAGTCTGCTTTACGCGCAAAAGCACGAAAGCACGGCCGGGCAAGCCTTGACCCTCTGTTTGATCTTGCTTCGGATGGGGCTTGCAATGCCGTTCATGTTACCACGAACGCGGTAGTCTCTTACACTGCCTTTTCACCATTACCATCATGGATGGCTGTATATTTTCTGTTGCGCTTTCCCGCGGGTCACCCCGGGCGGACGTTATCCGTCATCCTGCCCTGCGAAGCCCGGACTTTCCTCGTTGCGGCTTTCACCGCCCCGTAACCGTCCGGTCCGCTTAAAGTAATTCCATTATACCATTTTTAAACATTAAAGCACGAGCCGCCGATAAATTCCCTTACTATAGAATTGTTGGGAATGCTTGCAGTATCTATGCTCAGGAAATATTCCAGAAACTTAAGCAGTCTTTTTGCCTCCTGATAAGCCGGATCATCCTTTGTGATCCCGAAAAGCAGAGGCTCCACAAACGGCTTTAATACGGCAAGCTCATATACCAGATGTGAGTTGAACATCGCATCGGCGCTCTCCTGAAAAGGAAAGATGAACTTCTCCTCCCCTCTTCTTACTGATGCCCACATATTAAGGGTCTTTGAAGCAGAAGCCCCTCTCGTCCTGTAATCACGCACTATCCTTCTAAGGAGCCTGCCGTCCGTTGTGGGTATCCTGTTATGATCATCCACATTCAGGGTTGTAAGCGCGCTGATATAGACCTTGAATTTGCTCTCCGGCGGAAGCGAATATGAAAGCTTGTCATTAAGACCGTGTATTCCCTCTATAACAAGCACATCCTCTCCCTTAAGCTCAAGATAGTCACCGTGATACTCTCTTTTTCCGGTCTTAAAATTAAAACTCGGTATCTCAACCCTTTCTCCGTTAAGGAGCTTTGTCATATCCTTGTTAAATCCCTCGATATCTATAGCCTCGAGACATTCGAAGTCGTAATTTCCTTCTTCATCTAACGGAGTATCCTCACGGTTCTTAAAATAATTATCAAGCGCTATCGGATGGGGCTTCATGCCGTGTGCCATCAGCTCTATGGAAAGCCTGTGTGAAAATGTCGTTTTTCCCGATGACGACGGACCGGCTATCATCACGAATCTGCTGTTGCCCCTTTCCTTTATCTGCTGTGCGATATCGGATATCCTGCTCTCCTGCAGAGCCTCCTGAACCAATATCACCTGCTGCATCCCTCCGTCGCTTATCCTGTCGTTTAATGCCCCGACGGAACTGACTCCTATCATCTCTCCCCATGCATTTGACTTATACATGGTTTCAAAAAGCTTTGAACTGTCCTTAAAAGCAGGAACCGTCTGCGGCTCATTTCTTTCGGGAAGCTGCAGTATTATCCCGTCATGATATCTGTACAGCTCAAAATATCTGATATAGCCTGCCGACGGCAGCATATAGCCGTAATAATAATCCTCATAATCCCTGAGGGTGTACATATTTATATTAGAGCTCCTTCTGTACTTAAAAAGCTCCTCCTTATCCTTCCTGCCCGACCTGTGAAATCTTTCCATCATATCCTCAAGATCACGGGGAGTCTTAATAATGGGGGCATCTTCTTCAACAGTCTTTTTCATCCTGTCTCTTACCTTATCAAGAAGCTCATCGTCAAGCTTAAAATCACCTTTTAATGAGCAGTAATAGCCGGCTCCCAACGAAAACTCAACTCTGATATAATCTATTCTTTCCGCTCCGAGCACCTCATAAAAAGACGCTATCATAAGCATACAGGCAGAGCGCTTATATGCCTTATGTCCGGATGTGCCCCTTGTGGTCTCAAAGGTCAGAGTGCAGTCGCTCTTAAGCGTGCGAAAAAGCTCCTGAAGCTTGCTGTTTACGATGACAAGAGCGATATCTGCATCAAAGTCCTTCTGAAAATCCCCGGCTATCTCAAGGAAGGGTGTTCCCTCCTTATAGATATATTCCTTTCCGCCTATCTCAACCTTACAATCTTTTCCCATATTCACACCATCCTGAAGGGTTCTTCCCTGTCGTCGCAAAACACCTTTATCCCCTTCGCATTCCTTTCAAGATATTCCTTCATATAATCCATAAAAATCTTTTCAATGCCGAAATGCCCGGCATCTATAACAATGACACCCTTTGCGACCGCATCTATCCCGTCATGATGTCCTATATCCCCTGTTATGAGCACGTCGGCCTCCTCACGCACGGCATCCTCTATAGCCGATGACCCGGACCCCGGCATCACCGCGACCCGTTTAACCATTGAGAGCAGATCCCCGAAAACCTTTACCCCGTCAAGGCCGAAGGTCTCCTTGATATTCTCACATAACACGTGTACGGCGATCGCCTCCTTAAGCTCCCCGACTCTTCCGAAGCCCTCATCCTCAGAGGTTTTCTGCAGCACCTTTGTATTGGCAAGCCCCAGTCTTTCCGCTGCCTCATCACCCATACAGCTTACATCAAAATTGGTATGCATCGCAAAGCAGACCATATCATTCTGAATGAGCCTTATTATCCTGCGTCCGGTAAAATCATCCTGAGTAACCCTTTTTATCCCCTTAAAGATAAGCGGATGATGGGTTATGATCATATCGGCCCTGCACTCAAAGGCTTCGTCTATGACCTCATCCGTGGCATCAACGGCGATAAGCACCCTGCTTACCTGCTTTTCCTCATCTCCGACTAAAAGCCCGGGATTATCCCAGTCTGCTGCAAGTGACGGTTCCGCCGTTTCATTTAACAGCTTTATAAGTTCTCGGCACTTCATATTCTGCTAAAAGCCTCCTTGTATATCGTAAGCTTCCTTTCATTTTCAAGCCTCTGCTCTCCCGTGATCGCCTTATTTTTACTTAAGTTTTCATACAGTGAGAGTTTATGGCTTAAATACTCTTTTTTAAGCTCATCACCCTTGTTTTGAAAAAAGGGTCCCAGCTCATAATCGGCCTCACTCAGGCAGGAATTTTCCCCTTTTTTGCAGTTTATTATAAAATAATATTTTCCGTCATCCTTTGTCAGCGTCTCGTTTATAATGCAAAACCCGGTGCGTCCGAGGAATCTTCTGAAGTCATTTTGCATTGACTGGGGCGAGAATACAAATTCATCCACATACCCGGTCTTTTCAAGACCCTCTTTAAGTATCCTCTCCATAAGCTTTCCGCCCATTCCTGAGATCAGCATCACTGTTTTTTTATCCGACACACAGAAAGGCAGCTTAATATTACTTAACCCGTCGGAAAGGACAAATTCCATCCTGTCCGTCACCCCGGCGTTTAACGCGTTTTTCCTTGCCGCCTGCAAGGGTCCCTTATTTATATCCGCGGCTATGATAAATCCCGCCTTACCCTCCTTTAAGAGAGCTATGGATATCAGCGCATGATCACACCCTATGTCAAATAAGACCCCGCATTCCGGAACAGCCTCCGCTATAGCTGCCATCCTCCCGGAAAGCCTGATATTCTCACTCAAGATAATCCTTGAGCTTTCTGGATCTGGAGGGATGTCTCAATTTCCTTAAGGCCTTGGCCTCTATCTGTCTGATCCTTTCTCTTGTCACACTGAACTGCTTTCCGACCTCCTCGAGCGTCCTCGCCCTTCCGTCATCGAGTCCGAAGCGGAGTCTTAAAACCTTCTGCTCTCTTTCGGTAAGCGTATCAAGCACCTCGTTAAGCTGCTCTTTAAGAAGCTCGAACGCAGCCGCATCAGCCGGCACCGGCACCTGATCGTCCTGAATGAAATCACCGAGATGGCTGTCCTCCTCTTCACCAATGGGAGTTTCAAGCGAAACCGGCTCCTGGGATATCTTCAATATTTCCCTTACCCTTTCCACCGGCATATTCATTTTTTCGGCTATCTCTTCGGGGGTAGGCTCCCTCCCGAGCTCCTGCAAAAGCTGCCTTGAAACACGTATCAGCTTGTTTATGGTCTCAACCATATGTACGGGGATACGGATGGTACGTGCCTGATCTGCGATCGCTCTTGTGATGGCCTGTCTTATCCACCATGTGGCATATGTCGAAAACTTATAGCCCTTACGGTAATCAAACTTTTCCACCGCCTTTATAAGTCCCAGATTTCCTTCCTGTATCAGATCGAGAAAGAGCATTCCCCTGCCGACATATCTTTTGGCTATGCTGACCACAAGACGCAGGTTTGCTTCGGCAAGCTTCTTTTTTGCATCCTCATCGCCGAGCTCCATCCTCTTTGCAAGCTCTATCTCCTCCTCAGCCGTAAGAAGCGGCACCTTGCCGATCTCCTTAAGATACATTCTGACGGGATCTTCTATGGATACGGAATCGGGAACGGAAAGATCGATATTTTCTACATCTATCTCCTCCTCTTCGTCAAGGACCTCCGTATCCACATCCACATCCTCGTCCTCTTCGACCGTATCAGCCATCTTTAAGACGTCGATACCGTTTGTTTCAAGCACCTCCCAAATCCTGTCATACTGTTCCTCGCCTAAATCTATGCTCTTGAAATATTCGATTATATCCTGATTTTCAAGAACATTGTTCTTCTTTTTTCCCTGCTCGACAATTCCTTTGAGCTTTTCCTCAAATTCCTTCTGCATTGCTTCATCCATAATTTTTTCCGCTCCTCTTTTTCTTTTTGCTCTGCCCGCCCTAAAGCTCTATCTTAAGCTCCTTAAGCTTATCCATCGCATTTCTGATACGTATCTTCCTCTTAAAAAGACTCTCCTCCTCATCCGTATGTCCCTCATCGTCTGCCTGTCTTTTAAGTGAGGTTTCCTTTATCCTTACGACAAGATCGGTAAGCGCCCTGTTCTTCTCCGCTCTCGACTCTATTGCCTTCAGCTTTGTACTGAATATCCCCGCCACCTTTTTATGGGATTCCTCGTCCTCAAATTTATCCATTATCGAAGCCGGGTCGCACCGCCCCTCTTCAAGCTGTGAAAAAAGCAGCATGGCGGTCTTTTTTGTAACTCCCTCGGTAAAATCATCGGGACTTAGATACTTTTTTATCTCCCCGAAAATGGCATTTTCGTCGGAAAGCCATGTAAGAAGATATTTTTCCGCCTCCAGCGTCTTATCGTCATCCTTTTTTTCTTCCGTCCGGGGACTGTATACATTTCTGACCCTTAAAGCCCCGCTCTCCTTTTTTACGGCAGCATTTACCACCGCTTTTTTCAGGGTATTCTCATTTGTCATGTACTTTGCGGCAACGGAGCTTATGTAATTATCCCTTTTAAGTCCGTCCTCAATATCCGCAAGCTTTTCGGCGGCAAAGCTTAAGAATTCCGTCCTGCCCTCGGGGTCGCTTAAATTATGATTTCTCTCCTCCATCCTCAGGACAAAAAAGAACGCGTTTTCCGCCTCGTCAAGACGCTTTTGAAACTCCTCTTCCCCGAGATTTTTAATAAATTCATCCGGGTCCTTATAAGGCGACATATCGACTATTCTGGCTGAAAGCCCCGCCTCATCGCAGATGGGTATGGCTCTTAGTGCAGCTTTTATTCCCGCTCCGTCGGAATCATATATGAGTCTCACATTTTTTGTATAGCGGTGCAGCAGGGATGCGTGTCCCGAGGTAAATGCAGTGCCCAAGGATGCCACTGCCTCCGTAAATCCCGCCTGATGCATCGAGATCACATCCATATAACCCTCGCATACGATCCTGTAATCCTTCTTTGAATGCCTTGCCACATTAAGACCGTACATATTGCGGCTCTTATCAAAGACCTTTGTATCGGGGGTATTGAGATATTTGGGCTCTCCGTCACCCAAAACCCTTGCCCCGAAGCCTATCACATGGGAGTTTATATCCATTATCGGAAACATCACCCTGTTCCAGAACCGGTCCGTTATCCCGTATTTTTCCGATATATTGCAGAGCCCTGCCTGCTTTATAAGCTCGGTATCAAAGCCCCTGCTCTTAAGGAAATCCACAGCCTCAGACCCGCCTTTTCCGGAATACCCGAGGCCAAAGCTTTTTATGGTCTCATCGCTAAGCTGCCTTTTCCTGAAATAATTGAGTCCGGTCTGTCCTGCATCAGACCGCAGCCTTTTATAATAATAAACGGCGATCTCCTTATTTGCCTCAAGAATCCTTGACCTTAAGGTCGCCTCCCTTTTTTCCTCCTCCGTCTCCTCTCCCTCGGGCAGAGCGATGTTTGCCCTGTCAGCAAGATACTTTACCGCTTCCTGAAATGAATAGTTTTCATATTTCATAATGAAGCTGATAACATTCCCGCCTTCCCCGCAGCCAAAGCAGTAAAACATCTGCTTTGCGGGAGACACCGAAAAAGATCCGGTCTTTTCACTGTGAAAAGGACACAGTCCGAAATAATTCGAGCCGCTTTTTTTCAAGCGCACATATGAACCTATCACATCGACTATATCGTTTGAGGTCCTGACATTTTCAATTACATCTTCTCTATATCTCATATCGCCTGCTTATCGAGCCACGATTCCGGCACATAAAGCTTCATATACAGATTTATCGCATACCGGTCGGTCATTGACGAAATATAATCACAGCATATCCTCTCAAGCGGGTCTCCTGTCTTTTCCATTAAGAGCTTATATTCTGCGGGAAGCCGGTCCGGTCTGTTGAAATAATAATGGTAAAGGGATTCTATAAGATTTTCCGCTTTGCTTTCCTGATTCTTTGCCTTCGGATTCCTGTATACGTTTTCAAACATCCATTCCCGAAGGTCCTTCATCGCCTTTTCGGCAGGCGGGGACATATGTATATCATCCCTTCCCCTGCTTTCCATAACTATGTCGTGAATGAAATAATCAAGCCTCTGCGCGGTCTTATAGCCGGCAACGCTTCCTATATAGTCCGGTACCGTATCATCTGACAGTATTCCTGCTCTTACCGCATCATCCATATCGTGATGCATATATGCGATCTTATCCGAAAGCCTTACTATCCTGCCCTCAAGTGTATAGGGCATCCCCTCTGTCCGGTGATTGACTATGCCGTCTCTTACCTCCATGGTAAGATTCAGCCCCTTCATATCCTTTTCAAGCACATCCACCACCCGTAAAGACTGTTCCGAATGAACAAAGCCCAGCGGACACACCTTGTTTAACGCCCGCTCTCCGGCATGTCCGAAGGGGGTATGTCCCAGATCATGTCCCAAAGCTATCGCCTCAACGAGATCTTCATTAAGTCTCAGCGCCTTTGCTATGGTCCTTGCATTCTGGGATACCTCAAGGGTATGGGTCATCCTTGTACGGTAATGATCGCCCTCGGGAGTAAGAAACACCTGCGTTTTATCCTTAAGCCGCCTGAATGCCTTTGAGTGCAGGATCCTGTCCCTGTCACGCTGAAATACAGGCCTTATATCGCATTGTTCCTCACTTTTAAGCCTTCCTTTTGTGTTTACCGAAAGACACGCATATGGACTCAGAGTCTTTTTTTCAAGTTCCTCAAGATCTTCTCTGATAGACATTCCATCTTCCTTAATGCAAAGTAAGGGATACGTTATTGGTTTTTCCGTTTTTTCACGACCCTCACATTTATTTATTCGACAAAATTTACGGATTTCCTTTTTTTATTTTTTCAGATCGCCTTTATCAGTTCATTTAAGGCACGGATCTTAAATATCCACCCCCAGACGAGGATGAACCCGGACATTGCGGGCAGGACATAAAAAGGCCAGAGAAAAAGCTTTTCAAACCTGTCCCTTTTAAGAAAGATAAGATCTGCAATATTTACTATCATAAGTGACAGATAGGGATGTACAAAAAAATGCCAGACCGTCTCGTATCCCCTGTAAAGAAAATATACCGAAACGATCTCGAGCACGATAAACACTCCCATAACGGGAATCCTCAAGCGTTTATCCCTTTTTGAAGCCACCACAAAGACTGCGGCAAAAAGAACGCCCTCTGCTATGCAGATCAGTAACCACAGAATATAATTCATTCTTTCCCCATCGACTGCTTGTATTTTCTTTTTGCTTCATACATGCGCTCATCCGCGCGTTTTATCGTGTCTCCGATATTCCTGTCAAGCAGCACGTCGAAAAATGCCGAACCGTAGGAAAAATTGATATCCGTCCTTCCGTTATTCGCGATATCGGCAAACATCCGTTTTTCCTCATCAAAGAATTCCTTCTTTTCCTTTCCGGCATAAACAACAGCAAATTCATCCCCGCCGAGCCTGTAAATATCGGCTATCTTACCGAAATGATCGACTACGAATTTAGCGCTGCTTATTATGTATCTGTCTCCCTCGGCATGTCCCAGAGTATCGTTTGTCCTCTTTAAATTGTTAAGATCGAGCATTGCGGCACAGAACCCCGTCATATTCTCATAATCATCCGCATCAAGCTCTCTCAGCCTTTCTTCATAGGCCTGACGGTTCCCGACGCCGGTGAGGTTATCCGTAAAGGCAAGCTGCCTGTATACATCGGCCTGCTTTGTCGTGACCACAAATCTGAAGCCGCTGCTTAAGGTCTCGTAGGCAAGGCAGAGTATGAATATCAGCATACCGAGCCTCGAATACTCGGCGGTATCAAGATAATTACTGATAGTATAATACCTTATCATATCAAGCAGCATCAAAGCCACCAGTATCACTACTCCCACAGAGCCCGGGGAAATGTCTCCGGTTCCCTGCGATCTCCTCTTTTTAAGGTATCTTACATGGACATAGAGCATCCCCGCCGAGCATATTAATATCGATAAATGCGTGATTATAAGGGAATTGCTTAAGTCCACCGCTCCCGTTATATGCAGAAAATTATTGACGATGAAATTTACGACGGGTATGACCGCAAGCATCCTGCTCATCCTTGCGATCTCCCTTGTACTGCTTTCCGCATAATAAAGCAGCAGCGGCATAGGCAAAAGCATCAGTATCTCAAATGTGAGCACAGAGCTTAATTCCATATTGTTCATGAAAAACTGCATCACATAGGTCTCGTTTAATGACCAGATAAACACTCCCGCCTCAAACACGACAAGATAAAAAAGCCTGTTATTCTTAAACAGACGCCTTGTAAGCAGCCATGCCACAAACATAAAAAGCGCCGATATCGCTATCATGACGCTGGTAAAGATCCCCAGCTTATTCTGCTTAAGCAGAAATCCGATAAGTCCGCCCTGTGTCCCGATATATATGCGGCTTAAGCTTGCGGAATATTTTTTTTCGGGAGAAAATAAATTTAAGACGATCTCTTTTCCGGCGTATCCGTCCTCTAACGGTATCATCGCCCATGCGCATCCCGGCAGCGGAAAAAGCCTTGAGGTATTAGTACCGAAGGAATATACCTCTTCATCCCCGATATATACGTGGGTTATGGTATGCACTATCCTGAACATGATGAAATTTCCGACAGTGGCCTCTTTTCCCAGCTTCTTTTTCATTATCAGGGTGGACTCTGCAGATTTCGGTCCCCTGTAGGGCATGAGTACGGATTTTTCAAATTCCCCGCCGTTTATGCTTGCCGCCCATCCCGAGCTGTAGTCCCTGAACTCACCGCTGTGAAGGCGTACATTATCATAGCTTCCGAATACGCACGCAAGCAACACCATCATAATACCTACTATCAAACAGGCAAGATGTGCATAATGAATTTTATCGAGCAGCTTTCTTATTTTTGTCATCCGTACATAAAATGAGAGCCGTCCGCGGACAGCCCCCATATACACTTTTTCTCAGATTTCAAATATCCAGCCTTCGGGTGCCTCAACTGTCCCCATCTGAATACCCGTAAGGGTTTCATAAAGTTTTTTCGTGGTCTGACCCATCTCATCCATACCCGAAGCAAAGGTAAATTCCTTACCGTGGTCATTTATCCTTCCGACAGGAGAAATAACTGCAGCAGTGCCACAAAGACCGCACTCCCTGAAATTGCCCTCAAAAACCTCGCTTAAGAAAACCTCTCTCTGGGTAACCTTAAGCCCGAGGTACTTTTCGGCAACTATAGCAAGCGATCTTCTCGTGATGGAAGGAAGGATCGAATCCGACTTGGGGATCACGACATTACCGTCATTATCGATGAACAGAATGTTTGCTCCTCCCGTCTCTTCTATCTTTGTGCGGCTTGCGGGATCGAGATATATGTTCTCGGCAAAGCCTTCGTTATGAGCCGTGACTATGGCATGCAGGCTCATCGCATAATTAAGTCCTGCCTTGATATTTCCGGTTCCCTTCGGGGCTGCCCTGTCAAAATCGCTTATCTTTACCGTGATCGGCTTTGCACCGCCCTTAAAATAAGGTCCCACGGGAGTGACAAATGTCCTGAACTGATACTCTTCAGCCGGCTTTACTCCGATAACGGGGTTGATGCCGAACATATAAGGCCTGATATAAAGAGTCGCACCCGAGCCGTAAGGCGGCACCCAGTCACGGTTTGCATCTACCACCCTCCTTATGGCATCCAAAAACCTCTCCTTCGGGAACTCCGGCATTTCAAGCCTCTTCGCCGAATCCATCATCCTTTCAGCATTAAGATCCGGTCTGAAGGTAACGATCTTCCCGTCATTCGTCTCATACGCCTTTAAGCCCTCAAATATGGTCTGGGCGTACTGGAGCACACCCGCGCACTCACTCATGGTGATCATATCATCATCCGTGATACGGCCTTCATCCCATTTTCCGTCCCTGAAGTCCGATACATATCTCTTATCCGTCTTTACATAGCCAAAGCCCAGCTCGGACCAGTTAATATCCTTCTTTGCCATAATATTTTCATCTCCAATCTTCTTAAGGCACTTTACCTTAAAATATACAAAAATTATTTTAGTGCTAAATACCGCTTTTTTCAAGAGTTAATTCAATACCCCCCAAAAAGCCCCTCTATACAACGCTTAATACTATCGTAAGCGTGATTACCGACAATATCGTACTCTCTCCTATCCCCATTGTAAGCGTTTTCGTCTCAAGTCCCGCTTCCTTTGCAAGCATGAGCGGCATATTTCCAACAGGAAGCGCCGATACCGCCGCAAGG
The DNA here is from genome assembly GCA_017633935.1 of Lachnospiraceae bacterium. GTDB lineage: Bacteria > Bacillota > Clostridia > Lachnospirales > Lachnospiraceae > NK4A144. The sequence goes on from JAGBOJ010000071.1 coordinate 24,600, forward strand.
GTTTTTACAACTATTGTCTCAAAGCCTGCCGCCCTGAGGGTAAGCCCGAAGACTACGGGTAAAACCACAAACTTAAGGGCTGTAAAAGCATGAAGCCTGTACATACACAGCATTTCCTTTATCTTAAGGCTTTTAAGCGAGCTTCCCAGAACCATCATCGATAAAAACGTAGTGGCTGCCCCTCCGTAATTTACCGGTTTTGCGATCACCTCCGGCACAGTGATGTCAAACCAGTAGATAAGTATTGCGATTATCCCTCCGATAAAGCCCGTGCTTAAAAGATCCCTTGCCTTAAATCCGCCCTTTCCCGAAAAAAGCACGGCTTTTCCGTGGGTATATATGAGTATGCAGAATATCAGATTGCACACTGTCACATATATCAGGGCATCACTCCCAAGGATCTCTCTTATAAGCGGTATGCCGATAAACCCGACATTTCCGTATACACACATGAGATTATAAAATCTCTGCTCCTCCTTCTTAACACCTATAACACGCGGAAGTATAAAGCCCATGACGATAAGCGCAAGATAGATAAGTACCGCCGCTCCGGAGGCTTTAAGTAGCTTTTCATGTGAGATCCTCTCCCCTTCCTCTATACAGCTTGAGATCAGCAGCATGGGATTGCAGACATTCACTATTATCGACGATATCGTCTTTTCGGCCCTTACGTCCAAAATACCCTTTATATTAAGTATAATGCCGATGCATATGAGTATGACAAATACTATCATCTGTCTGAATATGACCAAAGTGCCCATATATTTTCCCTTAAAAATAATCCTTGGAAATTGTTCATAAAACGCATAAACCCCACGACAAAACTGCCGTGGGGTTATTATCTTAACCTATCAGCCCTTTCTGGCTGCCTCTACCTGCTTTTGAACCTCAGCAGCATAGTCCTCTTCCTTCTTCTCCATGCCTTCGCCGACCTCAAAGCGGATGAACTTCTCTATCTTAAGTCCCTTGTCTACGGATTCAAGATATTTTGCAACAGACTGCTTTCCGTCCTCTGCCTTTACATATACCTGATCCATAAGGCAGATCTCCTTATGATGCTTCGAGATACGTCCCTGTACAAGGCCGTTGAATACCTTGTCGGAAAGAATGTTATCCTTATCAGCCATCGCAAGCTCGGCAAGCTTTTTCGGAGCCTCATCCGAAAGGAAGTTGAAGAGATAATTCATATTGCTCTTCTTTTCCTCATATATGGCGATATCCTCATCGCTCCACTGCTTCTCATTTACAGCCTTATCGATAAGCTTCATTAAAATAGGCTTAGGCAAAGTAGCCGGATCGTTCAATGCGCTGTCTATCGTGATCTCCTTTTCCTTTGCAAGCTCATCGGAAGACATATCGGATTCCTGACAGAACTCGGGATTCATAGCGGCTACCTGCATGGCCACATTGTTAAGGGCCTCCTTAACATTATCGCCCGATGCTCCGCTTGCCGACACGAGTACGCCTATCCTTCCGCCGCCGTGAATGTAGGTGGCGATAACATCACCCTGAACCTCTTCAAAACGCCTTACGGAAAGCTTTTCTCCGATGGTGGAGGTCTTTTCAACTAAAAGCTCCTTAAGTCCGTCCTTTTCAAGAAGAGCCTCAACATCCTCTCCGCCTGCTCCGCCCTTAAGTCCGGATGCAAGTGCAGTGTCCGCAACCTTCTGGACAAATTCCTGAAAGAGCTCATTTTTAGCGACAAAATCCGTCTCCGAATTAACCTCGGCAACTACCGCCCTGTTTCCGTCGCAGGCTATACGGCATATACCCTCTGCCGCGATACGGCTTGCCTTCTTTTCCATTTTTGCGGCTCCGCTCTTCTTTAAGAACTCTACCGCCTTATCCATATCTCCGTCAGTTTCGCTCAAGGCCTTTTTGCAGTCCATCATTCCGGCGCCTGTCATCTCCCTGAGTTCCTTTACTTTAGCTGCTGTAATTGCTGCCATTTTTTATCTCCTCTATAAATAATAAACAAACTTACGGTTTCTGTGATCCTTATGCCTCTTCTTCCGCTGTCTCTTCTTCTGCTGCCTCACCCTCTTGTGCAAGTGCCTGTGCGTCCTCACCGGTCACACCCTGATTTGCCTCGATAACTGCATCGGCCATCTTTGATACGATAAGCTTTACGGCCCTTATAGCGTCATCATTTCCGGGTATTACATAATCCAGCTCGTCGGGATCACAGTTTGTATCCGCGATACCTATGATCGTTATGCCGAGTGCGTGAGCCTCCTTTATGCATATATGCTCCTTTTTGGGGTCAACCACAAAGATCGCGTCGGGGATGCGTCTCATCTCCTTGATGCCTCCGAGGTTCCTTTCAAGCTTCTCCCACTCTTTCCTTATTATCTGGACTTCCTTCTTGGGAAGCTTTTCAAAGGTTCCGTCCTGTGACATCTGCTCGATCTCTTTAAGTCTTCTGATCCTTGACTGGATAGTCTTGAAGTTTGTGAGCATTCCTCCAAGCCATCTTTCATTTACGTAGAACATACCGCAGCGCTCAGCCTCGCTCTTTACCGCATCCTGAGCCTGCTTCTTGGTGCCGACGAAAAGGATCGTTCCGCCGTTTGCAGCAATGTCTCCCACTGCGTTGTAGGCCTCGTCAACCTTTCCTACCGACTTCTGAAGATCGATGATGTAGATACCGTTTCTTTCGGTATAGATATAGGGTGCCATCTTGGGATTCCATCTTCTCGTCTGATGTCCGAAATGCACTCCCGCCTCCAGAAGCTGTTTCATTGAAATTACACTCATTTTTCCACCTCCATGGTTTGATTCCGATGCCTTCTAAAGATTCCCGACCGAAAAACGGCACCGGGGGAACCCCCTTGTAAAAGCATCTGTTATTGTTGTCTGGTGCGTATGCCGCACGAAAAAGAATATTACCACAGTTTTAAGATAAAAACAAGCCCGGCTTAAACCATGGAACGTGATTGTTTTTAGCATATTAAAGCGCTATAATATTAAAAAATTGAAACGGAGGAATGGCAACATGATGGCAGATTTTATCCTGCGGCACTTTGCCGGATTCGCTTTGCAGCTTATCCCCGCTGCGCTGCTGCTATTTCTGCCTTTTGACAGGGCAAATCTCCGGATCCGCACCAGGTGGCTGTTTACATCTTTTACAGTTGTCATTCTCGGTCTCTGCGCTGTTTACACCCTCGTTATCAGCATCATACATATTCGAGGTCTGGATGCTGGTGGAGAAGGTTATCTGTTCGGCAATCTCTATATGTGCGGAAGCATCATGGCGGTCA
>JAGBOJ010000011.1 GCA_017633935.1 Lachnospiraceae bacterium
CTCTTTATATAAGGATACTCGTCAAAGTGCCTGCCGCTGCCCTTTAATGCTGCCATAAGAAGCCTGTCGGCGCAGGTATCGGCATATCTTGAATGGATTATAGAATATGTCCTGTCATCTCCTACGCAGGTAAGATTAAAAGCAGCCTTTACATGCTTTTTAAGATGATCCAGATTCCTGCTGATATAGGTGAGCGCACCTATCGTTTCGGGCGCAAGGACAAGCCGGTAGCTGTAGCGCCTGTTTTTCATATCCTTTATGTAGCGGGCGAGCGCCGTGATAAGCGCCGGACCCGAACACTCGTTATTTGCCATGGACGGGTGACAGGTGTAGCTCGTAAACATTATCTCTTCGTCGGTCTCTCCTTTTATAAGGATATCTCCGTAGGTAAGGCTCCCGGGCTCCAGCCTTGACTTTATCACCGCCCTGTATTTTCCGGGCTTTAGGCTTTTATATTGTTCATAGGTAAGTGAAAATCCCCAGCGTTTGCTGTAGTAGCTTGTCACATAGGGAAATACATCCGGCTGATCCTTTAAATAATAAAGATGCTCTCTAAGCTCCTCAAGATCGATCTCTTTATCCACCGGCACCGAATAACCGAGCACATGAAGGTTCCTGTCCTTCATATCGACTATCTTTTCCCCGTCAGGTCCTGTAAGATACGCCTCAGAGCAGTTCCACTCATCGGGTATTGTCCAGTCCAGAACCTGCGTTCCCGACGGCACCTCATGCATATCAAACGGTATATCCGGGATCTCTTCCTGTATCAGCTTAAAGGTCTGTCTCACTCCGTCACCGGTGATGCTCCGGTTAAGCGGGAATATCCTGCGGCAGAGCTCATACATTTTTTCCCCGTTATAGACTATTTCCTCCATAGCGTCTCCCACGAATTCTTTGCCATGCTCTCTTTCTGTCCGTTAAACGTACATATCCTGCTGCTGTCATGGTTTATCACATCATCCGCTATTATATCATAAACCCTGCCCATTTCTATCGTTTCCATGCTGATGCCGTTTACCTGATACTGCTTAGATGCTCCCGCCTTTTCAAAAAGCTCCTCAAACGGATATATGGTAAGAAAGATGTCCCTGTCAAGACATCTGACATTCATACTGTAGGTCCGTTTTGTCGTGATCCCGTTTTCATCGGTATAATCCGCTGAAAAGGCTTTAAGATATCTGTAGGAAACCCCCTTCATCTGCTCCACGTAATGCACGAAGGTAAATGAATGCTGCGGGGGCACATCTATAAAAACGTTCTTTGCGTTGACCTCGCGGCAATAGGAAAAGGGACTGTTTCCCCCGAAGGAGCTCAGATTATCCATTTCCGCAAGCTTTTTTGCGTCTCTGCCCCACACGGCAAAAGAATATATCGGGTGCCTCGTTCTTATAAAATCTTTTCTTTTAAGTGCGATCTTTCCCAATGATCCGGTACGACAGGGAGAAGTCCTTATATCAAAGGCCTTTCCCTTGCAGAAATCCCAGTTAAAGGTGGGTATGAGCAGAGTTCCTTCTTCGGTGATGATGTCAAGTATCCCGTCTATGAGGACATTTAAGTCGGTATCATCCCCGTTTTCGATACAATTATATAAAAGAGTCTTTACATCAGAAGCGACCCATACCGAGTCGCCCCTGTTTAATCCAAAATGCTTTGGGATATCCCCAAGCCTAATGTATCCGTCCATATTACATCAATGCCAGATTTTTAAGCGCATCCTCCGGTATGAGCAGCTCGGAGTGTTCCTTTATAAAGCTTTCTATAGCGGGTGAATACTGCTCCATATCCGCATATTCGGCCAGAATGTTGCATATCTTGTTAAACTGCTCCGGCGTATGATCCGATTTTTTCATTATCAGGTAAAATCTGCCGTTCTCAAGTGATTTATACAGACAGTTTTCCCCGTGGTATATATCGTTAAGGATGTGTGCCGCCCTGACTGCCTCCCCTATCGATTCAAATGAATACATCTTTGTGAGATCCACCTGAATGGTTATCTGCACCTCTTTCGTATTCCCATTATTTTCCGCGGAGGTATTTGTGTTAAAATTCTGGGTCTGCGCTGCCTCAACCGCAGCGGCCGCCTGCTCCTTTATCTTCTTAAACAGGTCTATGACATCATCTGCTCCGGCTGCGGGCTTTTCGGGCGCATAGTAATCATTGCCCATTTCCTCCCTGACAGAGGGGGCAAAACGCGAAAACCTCGTGTCCAGCTCCTCGGGATCGTCCACCTTTGTGATTATGAGCACAATGGCCTCTCCCGAAAGCGGGATCGCTTCTATCATAAGAGGGATGTCCTCTGCCTCAAAGCCGAACTGATACTCAGCCTGCCTCATCATATCCCGAAACAGCAGCTTTGCCTTTTCCGTACCGTATGCCAGCTCGCTTATCTTCAATTCCCTGTCCGCCAGATCTGCTTTGGTAAGTGTGCAGCGTATCTGACGTTCGTTAACCTTTTCTATTCTCATATCATTAACCTCTGTGATCATGCAATACTCTTAAGGCCAAAATCACCTTTTGACCCCGTATTGCGTAATATTAAAATACTCTCAAGGAGATATTAAGTCAAGAGAAATGCCGTAAATTCAACAAATTTTCACAATTATAATAATAACAGCGAAAGCTGCAAAGCAGCGTAGCAATCTGACGTTATCAGGACTTTTGACCCTGACATCATGACATCACCGGATAAAAAAGAAATAAAAAAATGCGGGTAGCCGGACTTGAACCGGCACGGTATTGCTACCGAGGGATTTTAAGTCCCTTGTGTCTGCCTATTCCACCATACCCGCATTTGTTTACAGCCTTTTTTGACCGTATGCATAACTATATCACAATCGGTTCCCCTTTACAAGCACCTCAGGAGCAGTCACAAATAAATTTACTTGTTAACATCTTGGGCAAAGCTTTTTCGGACAGTCTGTCCGAAGCGGAATCCGGTTGAATATCAGTAATAGTCGGGACCAAATTCCGGTGTATACCTGTGCGATACCTCCGGCTGATCTTCAGGGTACTCGCCTCCCTCTTTTACATTTCCGCGAAGCACCATTGCCGATTTCGGCTGGATGTATATATGTACCGTCCCGTGCTTTACCTCATAGGTAAAAGGCTCTGTGGTAAAGCTATCCTGATAGGTAAGTATCTGTCTGTTAAGCCTTGTATATCTCGGAAGCCCTGTTTCCCATACCGGAAGAGATATTTCCTGAGCGGTATTGTTATTATTTACTATGATCACACTGGCAAATTCCCGGGTAAAGCGCGCATACGCCAAAAATGCGTACCGGGCGCAAAGCGGCTTGGTAGAGCCCTCCCTGAGCTCTATGCAGCTTTTATGGATTCTTATCATCGCCCTGTGGAAGTCTATCAGCTCATAATTTTCATTCCCCCACGGGAAAGGTCTTCTGTTATCGGGGTCCGTAAAGCCGGTAAGTCCCGCCTCATCTCCGTAATAGATAGTCGGACATCCCCGCCATGTAAACTGCATCAGCACGGCCTCACGCATCACTGCCATGTCGACATTCTCATCCGCGCCCTTGCTTCCCAGGGTATTCAATCTGCCTATTTTATGATTCGTCCTTGTCAGAAACCTCGAATGATCGTGATTTGAAAGCTCGTTCATGGCCGAAATGATCGAAGGCTCGGAAAATCTCAGATTATTGTGGAACATCGCCCCGAAAAATGCGTCGGCATTTCCAAGCAGATCCTCTCTGAAATCATCGCTGTGCTTCTGCATTCCGGTAAGAAACCATGTGACCGGCTCCATAAAGGCATCATAGTTCATTACCGTATCCCACTGATCGCCCTTTAACCATGCGGAAGCATCTCCGTAATGCTCGGCGATGATAATGGCATCCTTATTGGCGTTTTTCACAGCCTTGCGGAATTTCTGCCAGAATTTATGATTAAATTCCGGTGAATGTCCGAGATCCGCCGCCACATCAAGCCTCCAACCGTCGCAATTAAACGGCGGTGATACCCATTTGGCCGCTATCCTTAATATATAATTTTCAAGCTCCGATGAGCCTTCGTAATTAAGCTTGGGCAGTGTGTCATGCCCCCACCAGCCGTCATAGGTTCCGTTGTACGGGAACTTCCCGCCGTGAAACCTGAAGAAATCATGATAAGGGCTGTGTTCATCCACATAGGCTCCGGGCTCATAGCCGGGCTCATTCTCATATATCCTCTCCCTGTCCAGCCACTTATTAAATGATCCGCAATGATTGAAAACCCCGTCGATGATCACCTTTATACCCAGCTCATGGCATTTTGAAACGAGTGAGGCAAAAAGCTCGTTGCTTGCTTCCAGATTGACCTTCGAGGTCACTCTTCTTTTATATCTTGTGGCTTCGCGGTTGTCTGTCTGTCCGGTTTTTAAGACCTCTCCGCCGTCATCCACTATTTTTCCTATATGGGGATCGATATAATCATAATCCTGAATGTCGTATCTGTGGTTACTCGGTGATACGAAAAGAGGGTTGAAGTAAATGGCATCTATCCCCAGACGGCTCAAATACGGCAGCTTGTCTATCACGCCCTGCAGATCTCCGCCGTAAAATCTGCGGACATCCATTTCATGGGGCATATCCTCCCAGCTTTCGGCATGCTCTGCGTAACCGCCGATATAATAATATTCATTATTTAAGACATCGTTTGAGGGATCGCCGTTATAGAATCTGTCCGTATAGATCTGATATATGACCGCGCTCCTGCTCCACTCGGGCACATGGAAGCCCGGATAGATACAGAATTCAAAATATTCCTGCTCATCCTTCACTACCCCGCGCCTGTCATAGAATACTGAGGTCCTTCCGCTTTCAACCTTGAAATGGTATCTGACGGGTTCGTTATCTATCTCTATCTCCGCCTCGTAATAATCGAATATACCTTCTCTTTCCGAAAAATCCATCAGTATATTCTCACCGTTATAGATAAGAAATACATGTGTGGCATTATTCTTTTCCGTCCTGAATCTGATCTTTAAGATACTGTAAGGATCGGGCTCTAAAGGCGATACATAATCTGCCGTAACGTCACTGAAAAGTCCCTTTGTGTGGAGAGTCGGCGTCATGGTTATCATATATATGCGCTTCATCTCCTTTTCGGAAAGTCCGTCTACCCAGTTGTATAGATTCATTTACATCTCCTTGATGCCGGTATTTCCGTCAAAAATTCCGGTTCTGTATTAAAGCTCATTTTCTCCCCCGTTACCGGATGCAAAAAAGTAAGCCTGTCCGCACACAGACACAGGGTATTTATACCGTCATGCTCTTTTCCGTATTTTCTGTCTCCGCAGATCGGAAACCCGGCATGACTTAACTGCACCCTTATCTGATGATGCCTGCCTGTATGAAGCTCTATATTAAGCAGCGTGATCTTTTCTCCGTCTGAGGTTACCCTGTCGGAAAACGCCTCATAAATGAGCCCGCTCTTTTTTGCCCCGGGTGTATCTGCGTCTGCGATCAGGGAAACATTTCCTTCCCTTTTTTGCAATATATAATCGGTAAGCTCTATGCGCCTTCCGGGTATTAAAGGAATATCGCCGTATACCGCCGCCTTATATTCCTTATTAAAAAGCCCTTCCCTTATCTGACCCGAAAGGACAGATGCAGCCTTTTTATTTAACGCAAAGACCATTACTCCTTCGACCGGCTCGTCCAGCCTGTGTACAACACCAAGAAACGGGTCGCTTTTCCCGGTCTTTTCGTAAATATATTTCTTTAAAAGACTGCAGCAGTCAGCCTTTCCGATCCTGCCGCTCTGTACGGGTATACCGGCACTTTTATGAATAACGATAATGTCCCTGTCTTCATATATAATGCCCGTATCTACACCATATCTTGTAACAGATCCCATCTCATACACCCGTTATAGTATATCTTTATTGCGGGCCATAGTCAAACAGCTTAAACCTTAAATCTGTAACCTACTCCCCAGATAGTCTCTATATACTGTGGATTTGACGTATCAAACTCGATTTTTTCGCGTATCTTCTTAATATGCACGGTAACGGTCGCAATATCCCCCACAGACTCCATCTCCCATATCTTGCGGAAAAGCTCATCCTTTGAATACACGTGGTTCGGATTCTGCGCAAGAAACGTAAGAAGGTCAAATTCCTTGGTGGTGAAATTCTTTTCTTCGCCGTTTACCCATACGCGTCTGGCGGTTTTATCGATCTTTAAGCCTCTTATCTCTATGATCTCATTTGTGTTTTCCCTGCCTGCTGTAAGCCTCTCATAACGGGACAGATGCGCCTTTACCCTCGCCACAAGCTCGCTGGGCGAAAACGGTTTGGTGATGTAATCATCCGCTCCGAGACCCAGACCCCGAATCTTGTCTATATCATCCTTTTTTGCCGAAACCAGAAGTACGGGCGTGTTTTTTATCTCCCTTATCTTTGAAAGAATCTCAAAGCCGTCTATATCGGGCAGCATAATATCCAGTATGATAAGTTTGAAATCTTCTTTTAGAGCTCTTTCAAGACCTTTGTTTCCGGTGTGCTCCACAGTCACGTTAAAATCTGAAAGCTCAAGATAATCCTTTTCAAGCTCGGCTATGGATACTTCATCTTCTATTATCAATAAATTACTCATTACCCGCCTCCTGTCTTAGGACCTGTAGCGAATATTTCCTGAATTCCATGTGCATTACGGTGCCCTCGCCTGTCTTACTTGTCGCCCATATCCTTCCGCCCTGATCCTCCACTATCTTTTTAACTATGGAAAGTCCTATCCCCGAACCGCCCGTGGAGGAATTACGGGAAATATCCGATCTGAAAAATCTGTCAAATATATAAGGCAGGTCCCTTGCCTCTATACCGCGCCCGTTATCCTCTATTTCCACCATTACGGAGCTGTCAGCATCCTTTAAGGAGATCTTAAGCCTCCCCTCCTCTTTATCAAGATACTTTATCGAATTGCCCGTGATATTGTCTATAACCTTTTTCATCTGCACCGGATCGGCGATGATGTATGTATCACGATCCAGCTTGTTTTCATAGATAAGCTTGATATTTCTGGATTCCAGATCGTCCGATATCTCATCGGCACAATCCTGAAAGTATTCTGATATGTTTATCTTAGTAAAGTTATAGGGTATACGGTTTTCGTCTATCCCGGAATAAAATGTCAGCTCATTTATCAGACGGTCAAGATCGTTCGCCTTGTTATAGATTATCCTGACATATCGGTCGAGCTTTTCCGGAGTATCCGCCACTCCGTCCATTATACCTTCGGCATAACCCTTTATGGATGTCACGGGGGTTTTAAGATCATGGGTTATATTGCTTATAAGCTCCCTGTTTGATGATTCGTTCTCTACCGTAAGAACTGCGCTTTCCTTAAGTCTCTTTCGCATATCATCAAAATTGCGGCACAGGTCGGTTATCTCGCCGTCATTTTCGGGAGCTTCCACCTCAAAATCCAGATTCCCCTCCTTTATCTGTCCGGTTGCTGCCGTAAGGCGGCCTATCGGCTTTACGATACGCCTGTTGATCCACAGTACCAGAAAACAGCCCGTAAAAAGGAGCATTATTATCTCCCAGATCGCAAGCTTTATGATAAATCCGCTCACGAGCGGCTCCATTTCAAAGCCTATGAGCGCCACCGCCATAAATGATACCGGAAGGAGTATCATTATTAAAAAAAACAGTTTTATCTGAATATCCAGCTTCATAGATTTAAGTATACCATATGCTCCGTATTTTACTGATGAAAATTTCATAAAAGTGTTGACTTATTTATAAATTTCAAGGAAAATTAAATTTGATATCTACAGGATATTTTGTAATGGATGTCAGTTTTTTGCTTCTTTCTGACCCGGATATAAGATCATTAAGGAAAATATTTTAAGAAAGGCAGGTAGAAATATGAGTTATGTATGTTCAGTTTGCGGTTATGTACACGAAGGGGATGAGCCGCCGGCAGAATGCCCCGTTTGCCACGCTCCCGCTGACAAATTCAAAAAGCAGGAAGGCGAGAAGGTATGGGCTGCAGAGCATGTGGTAGGTGTTGCAAGTGACGCTCCCGAGGATATCAAGAACGGTCTTCGTGAGATGTTTAACGGTGAATGCTCGGAAGTAGGTATGTATCTTGCAATGTCCCGGGTAGCCATCCGCGAGGGCTATCCCGAGATCGGTGCTTTTTATGAGAAGGCTGCATGGGAGGAGGCAGAGCACGCTGCTCACTTTGCCGAGCTTCTCGGTGAGGTTCTTACCGATTCCACAAAGAAGAATCTGGAGCTTAGGGCTGCTGCGGAATACGGCGCTACGCAGGGTCGTGTTGATCTTGCCAAAAAAGCCAAGGCTCTTGATCTTGATGCCATCCACGATATAGTGCATGAGATCGGAAGAGATGAGGCACGGCACGGCAAGGCCTTTGAGGGTCTGCTGAAGCGCTATTTCAGTTAGGAGGAATATTATGGACTCATACACCAACAGAGGCCGAGGCGGAAAGCAGTAAAAAGAAAAAATAATAACGGGGTGTCGTCGTATGACGGCACCCTTTTTATTTGCAGCATTACAGCGAAGCGCTGTTTAAGTATCTTTCCTGTTCTGGAGTAAGCTTATCTATGCTCTTATTTAAGAAATTCAGCTTCATCTCGGCCACACGGTTATCAACCTCTTCAGGAACATCTATGAGCCTTTCTCTAAGCTCGCTGCCGTGTTCAACAAGATATTTTGCGGAAAGAGCCTGAATCGCAAAGGACATATCCATTATCTCTGCCGGATGACCGTCGCCGCAGGCAAGATTTACGAGCCTTCCTTCTCCGAGGACATATACCCATCTGCCGTCTGAGAGCTTATAGCCCATGATATTGTTTCTCATCTCGCTCTGCTCTGCGGAATTTTCCTTTAACCACTTTACATCCACCTCACAGTCGAAATGACCCGCATTGCAGACAATGGCTCCGTCCTTTATGACCTCAAAATCCTCTTTATCTATGACACCCTCGCAGCCCGTGACCGTAACAAAAAAGTCACCCTGCTTCGCAGCTTCCCTCATGGGCATTACATCGAATCCGTCCATTATCGCTTCGATAGCCCTGACAGGATTGATCTCCGTGACAATGACTCTTGCTCCGAGACCCTTTGCCCGCATTGCCACTCCCTTTCCGCACCATCCGTAGCCTGCGACCACTACGATCTTTCCGGCTACTATAAGGTTTGTCGTCCTGTTGATGCCGTCCCATACCGACTGACCCGTACCGTAACGGTTATCAAAGAAATGCTTCATCTGGGCATTATTAACCCTGACCATGGGAAATTCCAGCTTTCCCTCTCTGTTTAAGGCTTCAAGCCTTATTATACCGGTCGTGGTCTCTTCACAGCCTCCGATCACCTGTCCGATAAGATCCCTGTACTCGGTATGCATCATATGAACAAGGTCTCCGCCGTCATCTATAATAATATTGGGTCCGGCTTTGAGCACTGCTCTTATATGATTATCATATTCCTCCGGATTGCAGTCATACCATGCATGAACCTCAAGCCCCGCTTTCACGAGTGCTGCCGCCACATCATCCTGCGTGGAAAGCGGATTTGATCCGGTCACATACATATCCGCACCGCCTGCCTTCAGCACGAGACACAGATATGCGGTTTTTGCCTCCAGATGCACCGAAAGAGCGATCTTCTTTCCCTTAAAAGGCTTTGTCTTTTCAAATTCATCATAAAGCGTGCGCAGCAGATCGCAATGACGCTTCACCCACTCGATCTTCCTTTCTCCCGAAGGAGCAAGATTGATATCTCTGATTTCGCTTGCCATATCGTCTCCTTTCAAAAAAATGATATTTTTTCAAAAAACAAGGGCAGGTATATGAACCTGCCCTCTTATACTTTCTTATTGTATGCTTAAGATTAAAGCGTTGCAAGATAAGCATTGATAAGCTTCTGAAGCTCTGCTCTCTTAGCGTTGTTGCTTGCCTGTGCTGCAAGGTTTGCTGCATAGAATGCATTAAGACGAGCCTGTCCTGCCTGATACTCTGCAAGTCTTGCTGCTGCCTCAGCCTGTCCCTTTGCAACCTGTCCTGCGCGGAATGCTGCAAGGTTTGCCTGATATGCATTGTAAGCTGCGATTCCTGCTGCCTTCTGTGCCTCGCCTAAAGCGATCTGTGATGCATAGAACGCTGCAAGACGTGCCTGATACTCATTGTAAGCTGCAAGTCCTGCTGCTCTCTGAGCTGCACCCTTTGCTATCTCGGAAGCCTGAAATGCTGCAAGACGTGCCTGATACTCATTGTAAGCTGCGATTCCTGCTGCCTTCTGTGCCTCACCCTTTGCTATCTCTGAAGCCTGGAATGCTGCCAGACGTGCCTGATACTCATTATAAGCTGCAAGTCCCGCTGCCTTCTGTGCTTCGCCCTTTGCTATCTCGGAAGCCCTGAACGCTGCAAGGTTTGCCTGATAGGTCTGGTACTCCTGAATACGTGCGTTCTGTGTAGCGATAGCAGCCGCAACTTCCTCTTCGGGGGTAGCTGCAAAAGCCGGTACTACAGAGACGATTGCGATAGCCATTGTTGCTATCAATGCTACGAGTTTCTTTTTCATTGCGAATTTCTCCCTTCAGAAAATATTCTTTTGTTTTTGTTTAATAACTATGGGCTATTGTAACACTTGAAATCAACGATTTCAAGCGGTTTTTATATTTTTGTCATTTTTTTACTATTTTTTCTGCCTCCGCATATATTTTTTCGACATCAAGGCTCTTAAACTCGCGCCCTTCCATAACGATGTCCCCGTCGATGATGACAGTATCGACTTCAGAACCGTTTGCCGAATAGGTCAGTGACGAAAGAACATTATTGCGGGGAACCATCGAAGGTGTGTCAAGCCTTAGGATCGCAAGATCCGCTTTATATCCTTTGGCGATCTTTCCTGTCACGCCCTCAAGACCAAGCGCTTTTGCCCCGTTTTCCGTCGCTATCCTTAAGGTTTCCTCCGCACCGATACATACCGGAGTCTTCCCCACTCCCTTGTGTATAAGCGCCAGCAGGCTCATCTCGTGGAACATATTAAGTGAATTGTTCGATGCCGCGCCATCGGTTCCCAGTGCCACATTTATGCCGGCTTCGATCATTTTGGGTACGGGTGCGAAGCCGTTTCCGAGCTTCATATTCGATGCCGGATTGGTTACGACCGAAACATTCCGGTTTTTAAGTATCTCAATATCCTGATCGGTCACCTGTACGCAATGGGCCGCAATGCAGGGCACCTCAAAGCAGCCGGCCTTCTGTGCGTATTCGATCGCCGTGCAGTTGTGCTCTTTTCTTAAATTTTCAACCTCGGTGACGCTTTCGGCCAGATGAATGTGAAGCCCGAGTCCCTTTTCCTTTGCGATATCAGCCACGCATCTTAAATAATCCGGACCGCAGCTGTAGGGTGCATGGGGACCGAGCATAAAGGAAAGTCTGTCGCATTCCTTTCCGTCCTCCATTTCCTCCAGTGCTTCCCTTATCCTGACATCGTTTTTATCGTAGTCACTGCCGACAAGACCTCTGCTGATCACCGCCCGCATACCGGATTCCTTTGCCGCCCGTGTGGTCTGGTGTATATGCATCTGCATATCGTTGAATGTGGTGGTTCCGCACATTATCATTTCCACCATTGCAAGCATCGCTCCCCAGTACGCATCTTCGGGAGTCATTTTATCCTCCACGGGATTTACTCCTTTTAAGAGCCAGTCCATAAAAGGCATATCATCCGCTATGTTCCTTAAGGGAGCCATATAAGAATGGGTATGGGCGTTAATAAGCCCCGGGATCACCAGTCTGTCCGCTCCGTCGATCACGGTATCCGGCTTAAAATCCTTAGGCTCCGTATCAATGCCCGAGATTTTGTCATCCCTTATATATATGCTGTGTTTTCCGATCTTTCCGTCGATCAGTGCATCCGCATCTTTTATTAAAATATCAGCCATCGTTTATCTCCAAATCAAATCCTTTTTTTCAGCTCCTCTGTCATCTCTTCATATCCGGGCTTGCCGAGCAGCGCAAACATATTCTTTTTATAGCTCTCGACTCCGGGCTGGTTGAACGGATTTACACCAAGCATGTATCCGCTTACGCCGCAGGCAAATTCAAAGAAATAGAAAAGCTGTCCAAGGTACTCCTCGGTCTGCTCGGGTACATTGATAAGTGCATTGGGCACCGAGCCGTCGGTATGGGCAAGTATCGTTCCGTTCATTGCGCATTTATTGGCAAAATCCACTGTCTTTCCCGCAAGGTAATCGAGACCGTCGAGATTG
Source organism: Lachnospiraceae bacterium (assembly GCA_017633935.1). GTDB lineage: Bacteria > Bacillota > Clostridia > Lachnospirales > Lachnospiraceae > NK4A144. The sequence continues at coordinate 12,240 of JAGBOJ010000011.1, forward strand.
TTGTCCGCTTTCTTCATTATTATATCAAGTCTCGGCTTTTCGATATTTATGACAGTTTCAAACATTATCCTTGCCCCGTCCTGTATGAACTGTCCCATGGAATGAAGGTCTGTGGTAAGATCCACGGCTGCGGGGAAGATTCCCTTCTGATCCTTGCCCTCGCTCTCTCCGTAAAGCTGCTTCCACCATTCGGATACATAATGAAGGCTCGGCTCATAATTTGCCACTATCTCCACTGACTTGCCCTTTCTGTAAAGAATATTCCTTATAGCCGCGTATTTAAGGGCGTCGTTGTCCTCGAAATCCTTTTCTATCGCCATCTTGCGGCCTTCTGCCGCACCTGCCATCAGCTTATCTATATCCGCTCCCGAAACAGCTATGGGAAGCAGTCCGACTGCGGTAAGCACCGAAAATCTTCCGCCCACATCATCGGGTACGACAAATTCCTCATAGCCCTCTGAATCAGCCAGACTCTTTAATGCTCCCTTTGCCTTGTCGGTCGTTGCGTAGATCCTCTTTGCAGCTTCAGCCTTACCGTATTTTTCTTCAAGCTTTTCCTTAAATATCCTGAAGGATATGCCGGGCTCCGTCGTGGTTCCGGACTTTGATATCATATTTATCGAAAAATCCCTGTCTCCTATGACATCCATTATATTTGCGATATATGTGCTTGATATGCTGTTTCCGAGGAAATATATCTCGGGAGTCTTTCTTATCTCCTTTGAAACGGAATTATAGAAATTATGTCTTAAGAACTCTATCGCAGCCCTTGCGCCGAGATAGGAACCGCCTATACCGATAACGAGCAGTACATCGGAATCCTCCTGTATCTTCTTTGCAGCCTTTTTTATCCTCGCAAATTCATCCTTATCATAATTTTCGGGCAGATCAATCCAACCTAAGAAATCATTGCCCGCCCCCTTCCTTGAAAGAAGCAGGTCACGTGCCGCCAAAGTCTGGGCCTTTATTATCTCCACCTCATTTTCGGAGATAAACTGCGCCGTTTTTGAGTAATCATAAGTTACCTTTGCCATTTCCATCCTCCTTAAATAATTATATGTAAATTACCTGTATTTTATGATGTCAGGGTCAAAAGGTGCTTTAGCACCTTTTGGATGCAATATATAGCGATCGTGCTTGCACAAAATCGCTATATATTGTATCCAAAAATAGCACGAAGTGCTTTTGACCCTACATCATTTTATTCATGATGCCACTTCATTATAACCTTGATCTTAAGATATTTCCACCTTAAGGCGCTGTACAAAAACAAATTTATTTTCCCACTGATCCTAAGGTTTCCCCAGAAGAACATATACCGCAAATACCGCCGCACAAAAGATGCCGAGCAGTACCGCATAGCACTTTGCCATAGCATCCGGTGTTTTTTCACATCCCCTATTCTTAAAATAAAGTCCCGTAAAAAGAGCCTCTACCACTATGACATACTGGATATACCTGAAATCCTGCGAGGAAAAATACTGTGCCGTAAGACTTAAATTTATCAAAAATACAACGGGTGTCACATAGGATATACCCCAAAATGCCGTTTCCGTCACATTTTTTTTATCCTTTAATGAATGAAAGCAGACATAAACCGTAGCAAAAAAGGCTGCTGCCGCAAGCATTATCCCCGTTATGAAAACTATCCACGCAAACGGTCTTACATATGCCACATCCGCAGAAAGATCGGTCTCCCCGAAAAGCGAAGTCTTCATCATAGCCAGAAAGATATTATATTCGTCATAGGCGTTACCGTTATTTACCATACAGGCAAAGGGGGTATCGGTCCTTATATCAAATATCCTCTGAACAAGTGAATAGCTCTCAGTAGACTCACCCACCTCGGGAGTAAAATTTAAGGGGACCTGAAATCTTATGAAATTCCTTACAGGATAAAAAACTCCAAGCGGAATGCTTATCACGCCAAAAACCATGTACTGCAAAAGATATTTGAAAAAGCCCGGCTTTTTCTCCCTTATCAGCTTTACGATAAAGATAAAGCCCAAAGATACGGCTATAAGTATTCCGGACAGCTTTGCCATCATTGAAAGCCCCATACAAAGAGCGACTTTTATTATCGCTGTCATAGTGCTGTTCCTGTACCACTCTATTGCGTAGAAAAGACCCATCACCATAAAAAGCTCACAGAGACAGTCATTGTTTATCGATCCCGCAAGCAGGATAAAACCCGGGTGCATTGCGGCAAGCGCAAACGCAAAATACAAGCTCCAGCCTAAAAGACCTGCCTGCCTGAATATCCTGTATGCATAAAAAAGGATGAGCAGTGAATAGATGAGGGTAAGTATCTGAACATTTTCACAGGCCTTCTGATATGCAATGCCGGCGGCGGTTTCCAAATGTATAAAAAGTGCTGCCGTGATATGGTGCAGTGGCGGCTGAAAGAACCCCCATTTTTCCCTCGGATCAAAATCAGGCAGTCTTAAATGCGCATAAAACCACTCAATATAGCCCGCCTGACCGAAATCATTTCCGAAGCCGACCACGTCATGCTGCCGTACCCAGTGAGGCGTATAAATGATATAATCCACTCTCAAAAGCAGCGCAGTCAGAGCGGAAAAGATGATCAGCGCCCCTTTTGACTTTCTTTTATAATAAAAAAATGAAATTGCCGCGATCACGGTAAACAATGCCGCGATCAGCAATAAATATATACGTCCGTTCATTTATCCTTCTTTTTCTTCCATATCATATTTATGATAACACCCGCATAAAAAACAGCAGATATAAGCCACGATATTTTCTGTACGGGTGTCCCCTTATAATACACTCTTACATAGGAGCTGCCCTTTGGATAGACCCGTGCCTTTCCGTTATTACCGCTGCCGTCGATATATAAGGGCTCTCCGTTTTCATCACTTGCGGCATATCCTTTATAGTATATGAACGGAACATCCAGATAATCGACATCCTCCGGCACATTTTCCACATAAAGGGTATTTTTCACACGGCCGACCTTCAACCCGTTTCCGTCCTCGTCATAAGCCGTATCCTTTGAATAAATAAGCTCATCCCGGTCGGTAACTGTCGCGGGAAGCCACTCCCCGCCTATCACCTCGGCGGTAAAGGGTGCATACTCAAAATAGTCGTTTGAATAAGAATAATAAGGCTCCGCCGAATTTTCCACGCAGTTTACCGCGGTTAAAGACATAGCCGCAAGAACAGTAAGAACAGCCAAAGTGTTTGCGGTATTATTAAGAGACGATCTTCTGATAAATCGGATTATGTAAACCGAATCCGCAAATGCCAGAAGAGGACCCGCCAGTATAAAAAGCCTCCACGGGAACTGTACAAACGAAAAATGGTTCATAAGTCTGTCCCACGGCAGTATCCCGGTGGTAAACAATGCCGCAAGCACACCGCTTAAGGCCGCAAAATCCGCAAACCCCATAAGCTCGTCTTCTTTGATCCTTTTTATGAATATCCTTAAAAGAAGCGGCACAAAGATTACTGTTCCAAGAGACGGGTCCTTTGTTTCAAAGATATTTCTTATTAAAAGCTTCTCATTGTTCAGGTCAAAGAAAGCCTCCGAGAGCCTGAAACTTGCGGAAAACATCATTTCAAGCATCGGAAGCACGTAAAACGCTGTCATCAAAGCCACGATCAAAGCCGCAAGGATCAGCTTAACCAAAAGCCTCTTATTTTTATATAATCTTTTTATATATACAGCAACCGCCGCTACGCAGAATACGACACAGAAAAAGGTCGTCAGAGTATGACAGAGTATGACCCCTGCCATCCCGATAATGAGCAGCTGCGGTCTTTTAAACCTGTTGAATATCAGATCGTATATCCCCGCGATCACAAAAGGCACGAAGATCATTGCCGTTATTTCTCCTATTGCCCCTCTGGTATAGATATCGTAGATATGATACTTAAAAAGCGTAAAGATCATCGCTGTTATAAGCGAGATATCCGTATCTCCCGATACGGCATATGTGCAGTAAAGAGCGCTCAGAAAGCCTGCGGTTATACAAAACCCTATAAATATGTGGTACGAAAGGTTAATGCCCACACCGGCCACCCGCAGCAGCGCCGGTATATATAAGAAGAGATCCGGATAAAAAAGAGACCCCGCATATCCCGCGCCGCCGAAATAAAGCATATTTATACGCAAAAAAGGCAGACCGTTTAATATTCCGGTCTTAAGGCTTTCTATCCGCAGCAGATGGTATGCTATGTCGTGTCCTCCGATACAGTTTACGGTAAAAAGAGGAAGACACGCCACGAATACGGTTATTATTGAAATGATCTGTATCTGTCTTTTATTCATTCCCGACCTCGTTAATCTCAAACAGCATCGTATCACTATCTGCGAATTCTTTAAAGCATCCCTTCACTGCCCGGCCGCTTAAAAGCCCCGGCCTCAAAGGAACGGCACCCCTTATATACTCCTTTGTATATCCCGTCATATAAGGTTTTCCGTCTATCATCTCCTCCTCTTCAAGGAGAAGCTCGTATTCCTTTCCGTCAATATGCCTGCTCATATAATCCCTTTTATTTTCCCTGTTGATTTTAAGCAGTACATCCGATCTCCGTGCTTTAACGGCCTCCGTAAGCTGTCCCTCCATCCTGTCGGCCACGGTTCCCCTGCGCCTTGAATACTTAAAGATATGAGTCTCATAAAATCCTATCCTTTTTACAAACTCCACGGTCTCGTGAAATTCCTCCTCGGTTTCCCCCGGAAATCCCGTTATGATATCCGTGGTAATGGCGGGGTCGTTAAAATATTTCCTTAAAAGCTCCACCCCTTTAAGATATTCCTCTGTCGTATAATGCCGGTTCATCCGCTTAAGTACAGTATCCGACCCGCTCTGGAGAGAAAGATGAAAATGCGGACAAAGCTTATCAAGCCCGCATATTTCGGATACGAACTCCTCCGTAATGATATTTGGCTCAAGTGAACTTAATCTGAGCCTCCTTACACTGTCCTGGGCGGCTGCGCTTGAAATCAGCTTTTTTAAGTCCTCCCCGTCACCGGGTCTGTCAAGTCCGTAGGAACAGATATGTATACCCGTAAGTACTATCTCGTTAAAGCCTTCCCTTGCAAGCCCGTCTATCTCATTGCAGATATCGCTTATCCTGCGGCTTTTTATCCTGCCTCTGGCATAGGGGATTATACAATATGAACAGAATCTGTTGCATCCGTCCTGACATTTGACGAAAGCCCTTGTGTGAGGACGGATCTGACCGGTATCATAAGGATTTCCGCTATATTCCTTTATTTCCTGTCCGCTCTCATTAAAAAAGGCTGCCAGTATCTCGACTATATTCTCTTTTTCCTCGTTAACCACCGCTATGTCCACTCCGTCGGGAAGAACTCTTTCCTTTCCCCTCGTATTTACATAGCAGCCCGCTGCCACCACCACGGCCTCGGGATTTAAGTGCCTTGCCCTGTGAAGAAGCTGCCTTGACTTCCTGTCTGCTATATTGGTCACGGAACAGGTATTTACTATATAAATGTCTGCCCTTTGGTCAAAGGGCACAATCATATACCCGTTTTGTGACAGTTTTTTCCTCATTATATCTGTTTCATATGCGTTAACCTTGCAGCCTAAATTGTGAAATGCTACTTTTTTCATTATTTTTTGTATACTTTTATTATTGTCTTTTATTATTTCCACTTCTATTATTAAAGGGTCATTATGATAGATATATCATATAATATAAGTTATAGGAGGTAATTGCAAATGAAGACGGTACAGATTTCTTTGAATTCTATCGACAAGGTAAAGTCCTTTGTAAATGATATCACTAAATTCGATTATGATTTTGATCTGGTTTCCGGCAGATATGTGATCGATGCAAAGTCTATCATGGGAATCTTCAGTCTGGACCTTTCAAAGCCCATTGACCTGAACATTCATGCAGAAGACAATGTTGATGATGTACTTGAAGTATTAAAGCAGTACACGGTTTAATCAATACAATAGTCAGGGGACGGTTTTCCGTCTCCTTTTTTATTTCCGCACATATCCTATAAACAGATCATCCGTGACCTTTTCTATGGTTAACGGGGCATCCTCCCACTCCTTTAAGGTTTCTGCATTAAAATAATACAGACAGTCACTGTCCGGGTGTCCTGAAAGAGCTCTTTTTTTATATTCCTCAAGCTCCTCATTCACTGCCTCGTCTATGTCCCTTGCAAAGTAAAATCTGTTCACGGTCTTTTTGTTCAGAGCCGCAAAATACGCATTATTCATCTTAAGATCCCCGTTATCGAAGGTCATTATTATATGGCTGTAGCTGTCCTTATCGGGACCGTTCCTGTCAAGAAGGCAGAAATATCCGTACTCCCCTGAAAAGATCTCATTTTTTTCCTTAATGTAGGGCGCGACATCGGTAAGCTCAAGAGCCACGCAGACAACAAGCAGCACATAGGCTGTTTTTTTCCTTACATACCTGTATATGATACAGATCGATGACAGTATCAGGATATATGCGGCAGGCCAGATAAACCTCCCGTTTGAGCGGAATACTCCCCCGAGCTTTTTTACAGGCTGCGGTATAAAGTCCGGGATTATCGTAAAAGTGTTAAGATCTGCCTCGGGGAATACGGCTACGGCAACGAACAGAAAAAACATCACCGCCATAAGAAATTTTTTTCTGTGATTTAAGATAAATGCTTTTACGGCTCCTCCCTGAAAAAGACTCACACACCTTTTTGCAAGGATCACACCTGCGATCACTGCCATAAGCAGTACGCCTATACCCAGATAGCAGAAGCCCTCATACTGGGTATCAAATTTATTTTTAAGCGCGGGTAAAAGCCCGTCACCCAGTGAATTAAAAAAGGTGTTAAGGTTTGCATTAAAGCCGCCTATGGCAAAGCCCGCATGATTTACCGGAGTGGAAAAGGCTCCGTATAAATAAAGGGAAACCAGAGAAAATACAGCAAACGAAACCGGAGGAATAAAATGCTTTAAGGCGATCCTGTCCTCCATCATCTCATTTACCGTATCGGATATCAGAAAGACCCCTGCCATCGGCAGAAAATAGGAATGTACCGACACGCACAGAAAACCGAAAAGAGCATATTCTATCGTGCGTCTTTTAAGGCTTCTCTTTTTTTCCGAAAGGAAATAGAGCATCGCGGCATATATTATAAAATGCGCCGACAGGGAGGTGTGATAATACATCCTCTGCAGTACCGGATAGCTTAAGATAAAACAGGGGGATAAAAGCAAAGCTGCCGCCTCGTCTCCCGTTACCCTGTATATGAGAAGGGCTGCAAATCCTCCGTTTAAGGCAAAGGTAAAAAGACCGAACCAGCCGAAAAGCTGGGGTATCTCCGGCAGAGCCCATTTAAAAAGCTTTGCGAGCACACAAAGCCCCGGAATGGAATCCGTCCAGACTACGGACATGGTATAGGGATAGGAAAGGGTGTCCATACACCCGAAGGGAAACCCTTTTCCGAATCTCAGATAATGAAGAAATCCGATATAGTGCTGCCTTACATCCAGGTCCATCCCCTGTAAGATCCACTCATCATAGCCTATATCTAAAATGGCTGTGCCGTAGGTTAAAAGAAATGCAAAAGCTCCGATCGCTGCCCCGAAGAAAAACAGCATTTTTCTGTCCTTCATTTATCTTCTTCCCCGGACGAACGCTTCCCGACGATAATGAGCTCATCGTTTTGCAGCGCCTCTTCAAGCATCTCGTCTATCTTTTCGCTTAAGCTTTCCTCCGAATGCTTGATGACCTTGAGATTCGGCTTTGTCACGGGATGCTTTGCCACAAATATAGTGCAGCAGTCCTCATAAGGCTGGATCGAAGTCTCATAGGTGCCTATCTTTTCGGATATATCGATTATCTCCTGTTTATCAAGCCCTATCAGGGGTCTGAACACAGGCATGGTCTTTACGGCCTCATCCGTCACATAGAGGCTTTTTAAGGTCTGGCTTGCAACCTGTCCTATGGACTCGCCCGTCACCAGTGCAAGACAATCGTTTTCATTTGCAATGCGCTCTGCTATCTTCATCATGTATCTGCGCATTATTATGGTAAGCTCGTCATGAGGGCATTTTTCATAAATATAAAGCTGGATGTCCGTAAAGTTTATCACATGCAGATATACCGGTCCGGCATATCTTGATACAAGCTCTGCCAGCTCTACGACCTTCTGCTTTGCGCGTTCCGAGGTATAGGGCGGCGCATGGAAATATACGGCGTCTATCACCACGCCCCTTTTTGCCGTCATATATCCCGCCACGGGAGAATCTATTCCTCCCGATAAAAGCAGCATCGCCTTGCCGTTCGTACCTATCGGCATTCCTCCCGCACCGCGGATGACCTTTGAATAGATATTTATCATCTCACGGATCTCGATGTGGATAACCTCTTCGGGCTCATGCACATCCACACGGGTTTCGGGGAAGGCTTCAAGTATGGCTTCTCCCACGATCGCATCTGCTTCCATGGAATTTAAGGGATACCCCTTATCGGCTCTTTTCGTATCCACCTTAAAGGAAAAATCCGTTTTGTCGTAATTATTTCTTATATACTCAACAGCGCTTTTTTTGATGCTTTCTATCGACCTGTCGGCTATACGCTCCATCGGACAAAATGCCGTGATACCGAATACGTGTCTTAATACATCGACCGTACCGTCATAGTCAAAATCCTCCGGACATTCCACATATACCCTGCCGCTTACCTTTGTAACACCGTAATGACCGTCAAGACGCCTTAAACCGTATTTAATCTGCTGTATCAATGCGTCTTCAAATATATATCTGTTTTTTCCTTTTACGCCTATTTCGGCATATTTAATCAAAAATGAATGTAACAACTTTATTTCTCCTAACGTCTTGTAAATCTTCTCAGCTGCGGCACTATATCCATAAAGCACTGCGAAGCGTAAATCATTTCCTCTTCCGTATTATACCGGCTTAAGGATACCCTGACCGTTGAATCCAGAGCCTCTTTTTTTACCCCGACAGCCTTTAAGGTCTCAGAAACTGCCGGTTTATTCGATGAGCAGGCACTTCCCGCCGATACATACACACCTTTTTCCTCAAGCGCATGAAGCAGGACCTCGGCACGCACACCGTCCACAGTAAGGGATATTATATAAGGTACATCGCCGCCGTTTATATTGAAGCCTTCCAGACCGCTTAATCCGGATAAAAAAGTATCTTTAAGCGTCTGAAATCTTTTCAGATTGGTTTCCATATTTGCCGCTGCCTTTTTTGCGGCAAGCGCAAAGCCGGCTATCCCGGGCACATTTTCCGTTCCCGAGCGGAACCCCGACTGCTGGCCTCCCCCGAATATCAGCGGTGAGATATTCGTTTTTTCCTTTACATACAAAAGCCCGACTCCCTTGGGACCGTGCAGCTTATGCGCACTTACGGAAAGAAGATCGATATTATTATCCTTCGGGATGAGCTTCAGCTTCCCGAAGCCCTGTATATCATCCACATGGAAAAGGCATCCGGGAGACTTCTCCTTTATGATCTTACCTGCCTCCAATACGGGCTCTACTGCTCCGATCTCGTTATTTACATGCATGATCGAGACCAAAAGAGTATCCGGCGTAAGCTTATCCCTTAACTCGTCAAGGTCAATATGTCCGCTGCCGTCAACCTCAAGGAAATCCGCCTTATAGCCCCGCTCTTCCAGAAATTTCACCGGGCGTGCGACTGCGGCATGTTCTATCCTTGTGGTTATTATATGCTTATCCCTGCGTCTGTTGTTTATAGCGGCTCCTATGATCGCGGTATTATTGCTTTCCGTGCCTCCCGAGGTAAAAAACACCTCTTTTTCACTGCATCTTAAGAGCTTTGACAGCTCACGCACGGCCTCTTTTATATACTGCTGAGCTTCAAAGCCCCTGTGATGAAGGCTCGAAGGGTTCCCGAAATTTATGACCGATATTTTTTTCATAAGCTCCGCGGCTTCTTCGTCCAATGCCGTTGTCGCGGAATTATCAAGATAACACTCCATTATCACTCCGGCTTGGTTTACATAAAGTATTCGATTCCCGATTCAAATACCTGCATATCCTGCTCTCCGTAGATATTCTTTGCCACTCCGTCCCCGATCCTTTCTATGTGAGCCATCTTTCCGAATATCCTTCCGTCCGGTGAAAGTATTCCTTCTATACAGCCGTATGAACCGTTGACATTAAAGTATTCGTCCATAGATATATTCCCGTCGGCATCGCAGTAAAGCGTGGCTATCTGTCCGGCCGTTATAAGCCCCTCTATTCTCTCTTTACTTGCCACGAACCTTCCCTCACCGTGGGAGGCCGGATCAACATATACCCCTCCGAGTTCGGCATTTAAAAGCCACGGTGACTTGTTCGATACGACTTTTGTGTATACCATCTTTGAAACATGCCTGTTTATGGTATTAAAGGTAAGTGTGGGAGAATCCTTTGTCTGGCTCTCCGTGATCTGTCCGAAGGGCACAAGTCCCAGCTTTATCAGAGCCTGGAATCCGTTGCAGACACCGAGCACCAGCCCGTCCCTGTTGTTTATGAGATCCATAACGGCTTCCTTTATCTTTTCGTTTCTGAAAGCCGTGGCAAAGAATTTTGCCGACCCGTCGGGCTCGTCACCGGCAGAAAAACCTCCGGGGAACATTATTATCTGGGAATCCTTTATCTCCTTAACATATTCATCCACGGAAGACCTGATATCCTGCGCGGACAGGTTTTTAAATATCCTTATGCTGACCTCGCCGCCGGCCTTTTCAAAGGCTCTTGCGGAGTCATATTCGCAGTTTGACCCCGGAAATACCGGTATAAATACCTTGGGCTTTGCGACCTTGTTCCTGCAGATATGTACCGAAGGGGCATCGCAGAGAATCTCGGGTACTGTTTCCTTTCCCTTATAAGCCTTTGTGGGAAATACAGGCTCAAGGGTCTTATCGTATGCCTCCTTGATGTCTGAAAGCTTAAGCGTGATTTTTTTATATTTTATCTGCTTTGCTGCTGTAACCCTTCCTATTTCCATATAGGGAATATCAAGACTCTTTAAACCCTCGGGAGTAACCTCGGCAAGTATGTTGCCGGTCTCCGAAAGAAAGAATTCCTCCTCTTTAAGACTGTCATTTAAGCTTACTCCCAGAAGATTTCCAAACGCCATCTTTGATATTGCGGGAGCTATACCGTATTCATCAAGCGCATACGCGGAAACGATCGCACCCTTTTTAATCGCTTTGGTGATGCCCTTATAAAGCTTTACGGTCTCCTTGTAATCGGGCAGATCATACTTATCGGTCGGTATCGTAAATTTCACGATGATATTCTTTGCGCTCTTTAATTCGGGTGATATGATATCCTTTCCGTTTGCCACGTCCACGGCAAAGCTTACAAGTGTGGGAGGTACGTTAATATCCTCAAAGGTTCCCGACATTGAATCCTTGCCGCCTATCGAGGCCAGACCGTATTCCATCTGTGCGTCAAACGCACCTAAAAGAGCGGAAAACGGCTCACTCCAGCGTTTTTTATCATCTGTCATTCTCTTAAAATATTCCTGGAAGGTAAAATGTATCTTTGTCATATCCCCGCCGGCTGCCACGATCTTCGCGATCGAATCCGTGACAGCATACACTGCCCCGTGATAGGGACTCCAGCTTGAAATGAACGGATCAAAGCCGTAGGACATAAGCGTGACCGTATCCGTACTTCCCTTAAGCACGGGAAGCTTTGCCGCCATTGTCTGTATGGGCGTGCTCTGGTACTTCCCGCCGTAAGGCATAAGTACCGTACCCGCTCCTATCGAGGAATCAAACATCTCAACGAGCCCCTTCTGCGAGCACTCGTTTAAGCCCGATACCGTTTCAAGCCATTTTTTTCCGATGTCCTTTACCGTTATCTCTTCCCTGAAATAAGCATCCTTTTCGGAGGGAGATAAAACCTCTATATTTGTCTCCTGATGGGCACCGTTAGTATTTAAGAAGACTCTTGAGATATCGACTATCTTTTTTCCGCGCCATTTAAGGACAAGCCTCGGCTCCTTTGTCACTACCGCGACTGTCGTAGCCTCAAGGTTTTCTTCTGCGGCATATTCCATAAATTTCTTTTCATCCCCGGCTGCGACCACTACCGCCATCCTCTCCTGGGATTCGGAGATCGCAAGCTCCGTACCGTCAAGTCCGGCATATTTTTTCGGAACCTTGTCAAGATCGACCGTAAGACCCGGCGCAAGCTCTCCTATAGCCACCGACACACCGCCCGCACCGAAATCATTGCAGACCTTTATCAAAAGGCTGACTTCCTTTCGTCTGAAAAGCCTCTGAAGCTTTCTCTCCGTAGGCGCGTTTCCTTTCTGCACTTCGGCACCGCAGGTATCTATCGAGGCTGTGGTATGCACCTTTGATGATCCCGTCGCGCCACCGATACCGTCCCTTCCGGTCCTGCCGCCCAAAAGGATAATGATGTCTCCGGGTAAGGCATCTTCTCTTCGTACATTCTTCCTCGGAGCCGCTGCCATCACGGCGCCTATCTCCATTCTTTTTGCCACATAGCCCGGATGATATATCTCATGCACATAGCCCGTGGCAAGTCCGATCTGGTTGCCGTATGAGGAATAGCCCTGCGCCGCGCCCCGTACCAGCTTCTTCTGCGGGAGCTTTCCCTTCAGGGTCTTTGCCACCGGTACTGTAGGGTCTGCGGCACCCGTGATCCTCATTGCCTGATATACATATGCCCTTCCCGAAAGAGGATCTCTTATGGCACCGCCGAGACAGGTCGCGGCTCCTCCGAAGGGCTCTATTTCCGTGGGATGGTTGTGAGTCTCGTTTTTAAACATCACAAGCCATTCCTGCTTTTCCTTTTTACCGTTTTCATCCTTAAGCTCGACGGGAACCACTATGGAGCAGGCGTTTATCTCGTTGCTCTCCTCCATATCCTTAAGCTTTCCCGATGCCTTAAGCTTTCTCATTGCCATCGTCGCAAGATCCATAAGGCACACATATTTGTCGCCGCCTTTTTCCATGACGCGGTCCTTATATACCTCATCACAGGTCTTCATATAACGCTCATACGCCTTCTTTACCGGCTCAATGTAATACCCGTCGTCAAACTCTATATTCTTTAATTCCGTAGAAAACGTGGTATGACGGCAGTGATCAGACCAGTAGGTATCCAAAACCCTTATCTCCGTAACGGAAGGATCGCGCTTTTCTTCTTTCTTAAAATAGTTCTGTATATGCAGAAAATCCTTAAAGGTCATCGCAAGACCCAGTGAATCGTAAAGCTTCTTTAATTCCTTTTCGGAGCTGTTGATAAAGCCGGTAAAGATCTTTACATCCCCGGGATCATCGTATTTTGTGACAAGGGTTGCGGGCTTTTCCTTATTTGAAAGCCTTGAATCCACCGGATTTACCACATAGTCTGTTATCTTCTTTTCCTCAGCCTTACTGAGCTTTCCTTCTATGCAGTAGACTACGGCTGTCTTTATCACCGGCTCCGCGCTTTCGTCCAAGAACTTCACGCACTGCTCGGCTGAATCCGCCCTCTGGTCGAACTGTCCGGGAAGATATTCCACGGCAAAGGCAAGATCATCCTTTCCCCTCGGAAAATCCTCCTCATAAAGCCTGTCTGTGGGAGCCTCCGCAAATATCGAGGAGCAGGCTCTTTTATATACATCATCGCTTATATTTTCCACATCATAACGGATGAGGTATCTCAGCGACTTTATCCCGTCTATCCCCAGATAGCTTACTATCTCCTCCTTAAGCTCAGCAGCCTTTACCGCGAATTCTTCCTTCTTTTCCACATAAATTCTTCTGACCATTTTTTTGTTCTCCGTTTTTTATTCCTTCGGCAATGCCGGATTCTGATACAGCATTTCCTTTATTTCTTCCTGCTCCTGCTCTATCGCTTCCAAAATACTTTCCACAGTCGCGCCTTCCCTGCGTGCTGCCCTTTCTATCCTGTCTACATGATGCTTCTCCCGTAAAAGATTTACGGTTATTTCCTTTTCGTTTGCCGGCATAATATCACCTCCTCTGATCAATCCTCCAGATACTGCTGTATATGTTCTAATGTTTTTTCCAGTCTTTCCTTACGGAGCTCCTCATTATCCGTATCCCTTGCTTCCTGAAGATTGTCCTTTATAAAGTTCATTAACAGTTTCAATTCTTTTTCACTTATACTGCCCATCAGATCACCTCCCCTGATCATATTACCACGGTCACTAAATATCGCCATCATCTGCTTGTCTGAACAGTGACCTGCTTCGTTGTCATCAGTTGTCATAGTTTTTCACCGTAAAACAGATTTCAATTTCATTTTACATTAAATGTCCGAAAATAAAAAGCCCTTGATATATTATGACACCTGTGTCATTATTGTAATGTCGGAGTCAAAAATGTTTTTACGCCTTGAAAATCGGAGAAGCTTGGATATGAGCGATAAAGCAGAAAAGAAAAAGGAACTGATATTAAATACCGCAAGGGATTTATTTTCAAAAAACGGTTTTAAAAGTGTCACAATGAAAGATATCGTGGAGGCCTGCGGAATAAGCCGCGGCGGTCTCTACCTTTATTATTCAGGCACAGCCGAAATATTTGAGGAGATATTAAAACGTGAGGAATATACAGAAGATGCCGCGGACGTTCCGGATGAAAAAGAGCCCTCTGATGCATCCTTCAGCGACATATTCGGTCTGTTTCTTGAAAAGCAGAAAAGGAGATATTAAAGACCGCCGGCGATCTGACCGTTGCAAAATATGAGTATTATATGTCGGAGAATCTTCCGGTGGAAAAAAACATAATGAAAAGCTCCTTTGATAAGACCGTAGACGAGCTCACCGGGCTCATCGATGCCGGCATAGAAAACGGTGAATTCGTAAACGACGACAGCCGCATCACGGCCGCAAATATAATGCTGATCTGTGAGGGTTTAAAAGCAGCCGTCCGCACAATGGGGCTTTCCGAGGAAACAGTAAACGAGCAGCTTTCCTACCTCTGGGGCGGGCTGCTCGTATAACAACTTTATGCTGCAATTCAAAATTCATTGGTTCGCAGCCACTCGCCGCCATCAGCAAGCTGATGTCTCTCATCTCCGTCATCTCCGCATAAACTGTGACTGGTACTTGATCTCGTCAGGCACGGCAAACCCGCCCTTTTCTATCTTCTGCAGCACAATATTCATCATATGCAGCTTTTGATTGTTCTTGATGTTATACTTATCCACAAGATCCTTATAGGCAGGGAGGGTTGCCGCCAGCGACTCCCTCGTATTCTTTAAGAACGGACAATACTTAAAGAGGATACCTCTTGAGACCTTGTTAAGCCTTAAGGAGCCCTTGCTCTCGTATTCTATGTAGACCACGTAATCGCTTACAAATACACCCTTTACGGAGTTTCTTGCCGACTGAAGCTGGGCTTTTATCTTTTCCCGCAGTTCCGGCGTGATATCCCTGTTTTTCCTGTAGAACTGGATATAATCGGAAAACTCTGAGGTAAGGGAAGGCGTAGTCACATCATTCCAGCGTACGCCCTGCTCCCTTCGGCACATCTCCCATCTGAACTCCCCTGCAAGGGTTTCAAACATAAGCTTCGTATTACCCGAGGAGAACATGGGAATAGCCATCCTTGCAGGTGTATCCCTCCTTGAGCCGGATATTTCCTGCCACAGAGATCCTCTTGTGCCGCAGTTCGGCATCATTACGATATAGGGCAAAACCTCCTTGCTGATATATTCTCTTGTCACGCCTATATCCACATTTGAATAAACGGTTTCCCTGCAGAAGCAGGAAAAATCTATGCTCCTGATATCATCCAGATATTGCCTGACATCCGTAAATCTCAGGCATGAATCCGCAGGTGCCTTGATATAATCCTCCTCGTAGAAGATCGGCACAAATGAAGATATACGCCCGTAGGTGATCCTGTCCGTCAGAGAAAAGAAATTATGTATTTCGAATTTTGCCCTCTCCTCATTGCTTGCAAGCAGGATCGGAATCTGATTCTGCTTGATCTCACCGTTTTCATAGCGGCTCTTGAGATAAGCGGGATATTCCATATCGAACTCATTTTTTGAAGGCTCCACCTGCTTCTGGTAGACAAGCCTCAGCCATTCGTAAATGCTGATTATCCTGCCGTCAGGATCGCTTTTATAGGTATCCGCCAGCACCGCAAGCTGCTTTGTATAATCAGCTCCGGCCAGCTTCTCATCTATGAAGCCGAAAAGGAAGAACATCTTTAACTCAACCGGCATCGAGCGCTCTTTCATACTCCGTAAAAATGCCGCCTCATACAGCTTGTAAAAGCCTTCCGCTATCTGACGGCGGAGTCTCCTTACATCATCTGCCTGATCTGTTTTATCCTTAAGCTTTGCAAAGGTATCCAGATTTTTCCTGAAGCCCGTAATAAAATCATTATCCATGCCTGCATAGGCCGTAATGGTGGAATACGCATCCTTTATATCCACACTGCCGGCCTCGTCTTCACCGGAGTATTTTGCCATGGCATCCTCCGTGTCCTTTTCAATGGCGCCGGCCTTACGCTTCAGCTCGTTTACGGTCATCTTAAATTCCGCTGTATCCTGATTTAATTTTATCTTTTCATCCGAAAGCCTGTTTATGACATCCACAAGGTAGCTTATATACTCACCGGCATACATTATAAGACCCATGCAGTAAACGGGACCGTGAGAATACTGCTCCTTTGTTATCTTTGAAAAAAACTCCATGGACCAGTTATGAAAATCCGGTTTTACAGGCTCTTTAAGACCGTCAACGGAATTGTCGGGTCTGTAGCTTTGAGCGGCGGCATCATAATATTCGCGCAGCTTGGCATTATCCAGCATTATCTCATTATAATAAGCCATTATCTCATCATATGACTGCTTTGCCGTTTGATACACCTCTTTTACGGTATTTAACGCAGAATCGGTCAGCAGAGTACATATCTGCGGATTTGCCTTTATGATAGCCGCCAGATCATCCGGCTTATTGTACGGATAGGAAAAAATCGTAGTTTCCTCCGTTGCCTCATAATCAAATCTGTAAAGCTCTCCCGGCTTTTCAAAAAGCCCGACTATGCTGCCGTACGGTAATTTTATGGCAGTCATCGAATCGGTAGCCGTAACACTCCCCTTAAGTATGATCTCTACCTCCTTCACCCTTTCATTGGATGCGTGTATGAGATCTCCGTCCTCTATCTGAATCTTTCCCATTATGATACCTCTGTTAATTGCAAGGTGCCTGCGCGCCTTTTCTTTCTTCCGGCATAATCCTTAAGATTATTGTCCCAGTCTTTTTATTTTATCACAAATACGCTATAATAAAAGCACCGAAATTGTAACCGGATGAGGAGATGAGATTATGGATGAAGTTAATTACACTGAGCTTTTAACCGTGGTATATGCGGATGATATCAACCGGCTTATAAAATATATCCCTTATTTTGAGACAAAGGGCGGAAAGGATGTCGCTTCGGAATATGACGGAAAAATGGGGGAATCGAGCTTAAAGTTTCCGGTATACGACGCAACGCTCATGCGGTTTACCAATGAAGCTGCGGGAACAAAGCTTATGGATGCAAATTATATGTATAAATACAGGAGCGCCCATATCCAGACGGAAAAGCAGGAGGCGGATGCCATAATCTATGCAAAGCCGAAGGATATCGATCTTTTGAGAGCTATCTTAAGCCGCTATGTGCTTGAAGGGCGCTACAAAGGAGTGCGCTGGATCGAGGGCACGGAAAGAAAGGTTTTTTTGAATGTTTTGAAACGGCTGCGGGATATGCTGCACGATGCTACGGTTTATGAATGAAAGGAGAAAAAGAAGTAGATTTCGGTTGTTCATTGTATTGGGATATACCAAATGCCCCGCAGTTGACGGGGCATTTAGTATATTTATATACTTTCTTTTTAATCGTTTACATCATTCCTCCCATTCCGGGGCCGCCTGCGGGCATCGGAGGAGTGGGTTCTTTTATGTTTGCCACTACCGACTCTGTGGTGAGCAGTGTGCTTGCCACTGAGGTGGCGTTCTGCAGAGCTGTCCTTGTTACCTTTACGGGATCAAGGATGCCGTCCTTAACCATATCAACATATTCGCCTGTCAGAGCGTTAAATCCTACACCCTGCTTTGCTTCCTTTACCTTGTTGATTATTACGGCTCCTTCAAGTCCTGCATTGTCTGCTATGTAGTAAAGCGGCGCTTCAAGAGCCTTGAGTACGACTCTTGCTCCTGTCTTTTCGTCTCCGTCGAGCTTATCGGCTACCTTCTCAACACTCTTTGCTGCGTGGATATATGCAGATCCGCCTCCGGCGATGATACCCTCTTCAACGGCAGCCTTGGTAGCCGCAAGAGCATCCTCCATACGAAGCTTTGCTTCCTTCATCTCTGTCTCTGTGGCAGCGCCGACCCTTATTACAGCAACACCGCCTGCAAGCTTTGCAAGTCTCTCCTGAAGCTTCTCCTTATCAAATGAAGAAGTCGTTGTATCAATCTGGGACTTGATCTGGTTTGTACGAGCCTTGATATCGGCTTTCTTGCCTGCGCCGTCAACGATGACAGTGCTTTCCTTCTTAACCTTTACGCTCTTTGCTTTTCCGAGCATATCCATTGTAGCATCCTTAAGCTCAAGTCCGAGCTCTGAGGATATTACCTGACCGCCTGTAAGAATGGCGATATCCTGAAGCATATCCTTCCTTCTGTCGCCATAGCCGGGAGCCTTTACAGCTACTACATTGAAGGTGCCGCGGAGCTTATTAACGATGAGTGTCGTAAGGGCCTCGCCGTCAACATCCTCAGCGATGATGAGTAAAGAAGCACCGGTCTTAACGATATTCTCAAGAAGCGGCAGGATATCCTGTACATTTGAGATCTTCTTGTCATAGATCAGGATATAAGGATTTTCAAGCTCTGCCTCCATCTTATCCATATCAGTACACATATATGCCGAAACATAGCCGCGGTCAAATTCCATACCTTCAACCACATCCAGCTCTGTCTGCATTGTCTTTGACTCTTCGATGGTGATAACGCCGTCCTTTGAAACCTTTTCCATAGCGTCGGCTACCATCTGTCCTACCTCGTCATTTCCTGCCGAGATAGCCGCTACTCTTGCGATATGATCCTTATTTGAGATCTTGGCGCTCATCTTCTCGATAGCTTCAACTGCCGCATCCGTAGCCTTCTTCATACCTTTTCTTAAGATAATGGGGTTGGCTCCTGCTTCAAGGTTCCTCATACCCTCTCTTACCATAGCCTGTGCAAGAACAGTAGCGGTTGTGGTACCGTCACCTGCCACATCATTAGTCTTTGTGGCTACTTCCTTTACAAGCTGTGCGCCCATGTTTTCAAACGCATCCTCAAGCTCGATCTCCTTTGCGATCGTAACACCGTCGTTTGTGATAAGCGGTGCTCCGTAAGACTTATCAAGCACTACATTTCTGCCCTTGGGTCCTAAGGTTACTCTTACGGTATTTGCAAGCTGGTCAACTCCGCTTTCAAGTGCCGCTCTTGCTTCTGCACCGTACTTTATCTCTTTTGCCATTTTCGTATCCTCCTAAATTTTATAAACTCTGCCGGCTGTGATAATTTATTATCCGGCTGCCTGTTACTCAATAATAGCAAGTATATCGCTCTGCTTTACAACGATAACCTTGTTTTTGTCATCCAGCTCAACCTCTGTTCCCGAATACTTGGAATAGATGACCTGCTGACCCTTTTTAACTTCCATCTTGATCTCTTTTCCGTCAACCGTTCCTCCGGGGCCTACCGCTATAACTTCAGCCTGCTGGGGCTTTTCCTTTTCCTTGCCGGGGATAACGATACCCGATGCGGTTTTCTCTTCCGCCTCGATGGGCTTTAATACAACTCTGTCACCTAAAGGCTTTAATTTCATTTTAAGCTCCTCCTTTGATTTATAAATAAATTACATTTTTTACTCTTTATTAGCACTCAAATAAATTGAGTGCTAACCACAAAAGACATAATACTTTTTTACCAAAAGGATTGCAAGCCCGAATTTTATCATATAATCTCTCTTATTCTCACAAATTCTCATTTATTCTCTGTTATACTGTCATATGCTTTATTTTAAGCTGCGTTTATTCCAATCCTATAATATAAAATATGCGCCCTCTGCCGTTGCAGCCGATATGCTCTTCAAGCTCCTTTATGCCGTCAAAGCCCTTATTGCCGCATCCGCAGTTATGCGGGACAAAAAGTCCGTTTTCGTCCTTTGTGACGCAGATGGTGTGTACCTGCTGCATGATATTTTTCCGGTCATTATAAATGGTAACGATAAATACCCTGCTCTTTTCCGCTATTTCTCCGAAATTCTTTCTCTTAAAGCTGCTTGCAACCTTAATACCCAGATTCTTAAGGTATCCTGCAAGAGCATAAGGTGATGTACCGAAACGGCCGTTAAAAACGGTTCCCCTTTTTTCAAAAGCCTCTATCAGCTCCGATAAAAAAGTCCGTTTTCCCAAGGTCAAAAGCGCATTGTATACCGCTATGACCTCACATCCCGCATAAGCCATATCGGTACTGCCGAAGGACAGAGCTTTAAGCTCACGCTGGTTTTCGATCATCCCTTCCGGCTCTGACATCCGGTTTTCTTTAATATGAAGTTTTCTTGTCTTTGGGGAAATATGACTGAATATACTGAAAAAACGCAGGGCCCCCACAACCAGTCCGTTGGGAAGCCCCGGTATTATCCGCTTTATAAGGTCACGCATTACGCCTGTCCTGTACTTCAAGAAGCTTTTCCTTAAGCTCGTTTTCCATCCTGCTCATCTCAGCCTCTGCCTGAGCCCTCTTTTCCCTTCCTTCCGCCTGTATCTTCATCACCTCGTCAAAGGTAGAGATAAGGGACTGATTTGTCTTGTTTAAGGTCTCCAGATCGACTATTCCTCTCTGTGATTCCTTCTCAGTTTCTATAGTAGCCACCTTAAGCGCCTCCGCATTTGCCGTAAGCATCTGGTTCGTAATGTCGGTAACAGCCCTGTTTGCCTTCGCAGCCTCCGTGGAATTCTGGATACCGAGCGCGATTACCATCTGGCTTTTCCAAAGAGGTATGGTATTTACTACGGTGGAGCGGATCTTATCCACCATCTGCACATCATTTGCCTGTATCATCCTGATCTGCGGAGCGGTCTGCATGGCTATTGTCCTTGTAAGCTCAAGATCGGTAAGCTTCTTGGAAAATCTCTCGCACATCTCCTGATAATCGCGTGCAGCCTGCGCATCTTCGGGCAATCCGCTGTCTGTGGCTTTTTTCTTCATTTCGGGAAGAGTTTTGTTTTCAGCCTCATCCAGCTTCTTTTTACCCGCAAGGATATACATCGTAAGCTCCTTGAAATATGCGAGATTCATATCATACATCTTATCAAGCGTAGCGGTATCCTTCATAAGACGGGTCTCATGCTGCTGCAGGGCATCCACTATCTTATTTACATTGACCTCAGCCTTGTCATAACGCGCTTTAAGCGCCGTTGCCTTTGATGCCTGCTTATTAAAGAAGCCCTTTAAGCCCTTTTCCTCCTGATTAAAGCCCTTTAACTCCGTGACAACGCCTGCAAGCAGGCTTCCGACCTCCCCCATATCCTTGGTCTTTACGCTTTCAAGTGCCTTATCTGAAAAGTCCGCCATTTTCTGCTGTGTGGCAGCGCCGTAGGTAAGTATGGAATTTGTCTGGGTTATATCGATCTGAGCGGCAAAATCCTCTACCATTTTCTGTTCTTCGGGAGTAAGCCTCTGCTCGGCCTCCGTCAGGGCATTTGTGACATTTTCACCCGTAACGGTCGTATTTATCACATTGTTTTTTTCGGCCACCGCAAGCTCCGCACCGGGCGCGGGCGCATCACCAAACGGATCAAGTGTCAGCGTCGGTGTGATCTTTTCATTTTCTTCCATAATTAGAATGCCTCCTTTACTTTCTTATAAATCTATCTGAATGAGTGACCCGTAAGGCCCTCCTGCTCAAGCAGAGTCTTCATTACTTCAGCATCCGTCGAGATATCTAAGCTCGTATCTTCAAACATATCGTCAAACAGCCTGTCAAAAGCATCGTTTAAGGTATCGATCGTATCCTCTATCTCTTTTTTGGATTTCTCGATATTTTCACTTGTTTTTTCCTGACTGTCAAGATCGGCATATGCATTTAAGAGCTTAACCGTGGTGGGAAGATAATAATTCATAAGCCTTCTCATATCATTTACAAGCTTCGGCTTCTTTTTTGCCTCATCCAGTATCGTCCTTACGGATTTTTCCATCCGTTCGATCTTTTGTGAAATGACTTCTCCCGGGATCTCGTCATTGCACCGGTGTATTTCATTTATATATTCCTCACCGGCCTTAAAGATCTCTCTCTGCTCTTCGGTCCAGACGGACTGCTCCAGCTCTTCCTTTGCCTGCTGCTCCTTACGGTTCTTTTCGACCAGCATATACTGCTCATAGGATTCATCACTTGTGATAAGAGTTGTCTGGCTCTCATCGATATGACCCTGTCTGAAAAGACCGTCACCTATCATTTTCTTTAAATCTTTAAGAGTAAATTTCTCGGATTTACCCACGCTTGAAGCAAGCTGCTTTATATCCCCGTAGGTCTTACCGGCAAGCGCCGATATATACTTATCGAATCTTGTAAGCTTCATAAGATTTACGGTGCCGGATATTCCGAGTCCGAAAAATGCAGCCGGTATCATCATGAGAAGAAACAGCCAGGGGTTCGCAAGACCCGCAAGCCCGAATACAACCGAAAGGACAAAGCCTATGGGATACCCGACCGCCATGGAAATTATTGACCCCACCTTTCTCATAGAGGTCCTGTCATAAAGAGCGGGTTCATATGTATTCTTATATTCCCTGACCTTATTCCGGTTTTCCCTGTGCTCTTTATTTATCCTGTTGATATAGCTTGCCGTCTTGGTACTCTGCCAGCTATCATCTTCTGTGATATCCGCATCCCTGTAATTCCTGCCCTTGACATCCTTCATGGTGCCGGCCGGAGAGTCAAAATCAAAGCTGTCTTTTTCAGTTGTCTTATTTCCGGAAAAAGCATCCTTTATACCGTCTTCCACGCTGCTTATAGCCTTTCCCGCTATACCGGCCACATCCCGTCCCAGATTATTGTAATGTCCGGTAGCTATAGCATGAGAGATGGTACGCTCAAGCTCATATCCCAGATCCTGCAGATCGCCCATATCCTTCACCTTAAAGGTCATAATATTTTATCTTTTGACCCTTTTTTCAAAAAATAATAATAGCACAAAATCGGCACATTATCCATTCGGAGTGGCGGCTTTTTTGGATTTTGTCGTTTTTTGTCGTTTTTACGGTCTATTTATGCTATTATGTTAAGGTCAAAAGGTGCTTTTGACCCTGACATCATGCTATGATGTTGGAGCAAAGGGGATTTTTTATTGCCATTTGTCATTTATAACGGGAGGATTTATCAATGGTCAGGGATAATAAGATATGGATAGGTGTAAACACAGCCGGTGATGCCGTTTATATGGAACCGAAAATGTCAAACCGGCACGGTCTTATAGCAGGGGCAACGGGAAGCGGTAAAACCGTCACATTAAAGGTTCTTGCCGAAACCTTTTCCCGTCTTGGTGTTCCCGTATTTTTATCCGATGTAAAGGGCGATCTAGCAGGACTTTGCATGGCCGGCGAGGAAAGCCCCGATATGAATGAAAGGATAGGGCGCTTTAAATTAAACGAAAATCATTTTGAATACACCGGCTTCCCGTCTGCCTTCTGGGATATATACGGACAAAGGGGTATACAGCTTCGTACCACGATATCGGAAATGGGTCCCGTCCTGCTTTCAAGGATTCTCGGCTTAAATGACCTTCAGTCTGACATATTAAATATCGTATTCAGGATAGCCGATGAAGAGGGTCTGCTTCTTATAGATACAAAAGACTTAAAGGCAATGCTCAATTATGTATCCGACAATAATAAGGATTTTGAAGCCGACTACGGCAGGATGAGTCCGGTTTCGATCTCAGCGATAATCCGCTCCGTTGCAGCTCTGGAGATAGCCGGCGGCGATAAGTTCTTCGGCGAGACGGCTCTTAATATAAATGATTTTCTTACGAGAAGCCCCGACGGAAGGGGAATGATAAATATCCTTGACAGCACAAGCCTTGTAAATAACGGAACCCTGTATTCCACATTCCTGCTCTGGCTTTTATCTGAGCTTTTTGAAACCCTGCCGGAGGTGGGAGACCTTGATCGTCCAAAGCTTGTCTTCTTTTTTGATGAGGCTCATCTGCTGTTTAACGGAGCTCCGAAGGTATTTCTGGACAAGATCGAACAGGTAGTAAAGCTTATCCGTTCAAAGGGTGTCGGGATATTCTTTATCACGCAGAATCCCGGGGACATTCCCGACGGAATACTGTCACAGCTTTCAAATAAAGTTGAGCACGCCCTTCATGCTTATACCCCCGCAGACCAGAAGGCCGTAAAAGCCGCAGCGGAAAGCTTCAGGGTAAATCCCGCGTTTGATACATTTGAAACCATTATGCAGCTCGGCACGGGCGAAGCCGTTGTCTCTTTTCCCGATGAGAACGGTGTACCCTCCATGGCAGAGCGTGTATTCATACTTCCTCCCGAAAGTAAATTCGGAGGCATAAGCGAAGCTGAACGGGACAATGAGATCAAAAGCTCCCTGCTTTTTGGCAAATATGCCAATGCCTTCGATCCCGATTCCGCATTTGAATTCCTGCAAAGACGTGGGTTAGAGGCAGAAGAAGAGGAGAAAAGACTTAAAGAAGAAGCCGAGGCCGAAAAACAGAGGCTGAAGGAGGAGGCTGAGGCTGAAAAGCAGAGAGAAAAAGAGGAAGCTGCCGCTTTAAGACAAAGGGAAAGAGAAGAGGCCGCCGCAATAAGACAGAGAGAAAAGGAAGAGGCTGCTGCGATAAAGCAGGCTGAAAGAGAAAAGGCAAAGAAGGAAAGGCAGGTAAAACAGGCCGCAAAATCTGTCGGCAACTCAGTGGCAGGCACAGTAGGCAGGGAAGTGGGAAAGCAGGTCGGAAAAAGCTTTGGCTCCTTCGGAAAGACTCTTGGCGGAAATGTGGGCGCAAGTCTCGGCAGAGGGATCTTAAGTACGCTTTTCAAGCTATGAACAGATTGACCTAAACGGCTCTCCGCTTAAATTCGACAAAACTGTAAGTCGCCTGCTTTTCCCTTACATTAACATTGTTCCCAATCCATTTGGCCTAAGTTGATTTCGGTTAATTAGAATTTCCCAAGGCAATGATAGGAGCCCTTGAATGGGCGGAAGATGACTATGATGACACCTTTATTGAAGCACGGATCAGATCCACTACTGCGGATACCTGATCGGAATTTAAGCCGTCCACGAGCTTCATCACACGGACCCGGTCGTCATCCTTGCGATACTTTTCGGGATCTCCGTAAAGCAGTACATCACAGGGCACATCATAAGCCTCACTTATGAGCAGCACTTTCTTAAGGCTTAAGCCGAATCGCCCGCGTTCAACATCAGATATATACTGCTTTGAGCAGTTTAATATCCTTGAAAGCTGCTCCTGACTTACTCCGCGGTCTTCTCTTAAACGCTTAAGACTGGATCCTATCCTCTTTTTTTCATAGTCCGTAAGACTGTAGCTGTCCACAGATATTTCCTCTCCTGCCATAAAGGTATCCTCCGAGGCGCCGTTCGGCGCATGGGAGCTGTCAGTAATTAGCGCCCCGCGGTTTTGGAATAAACCGCGGGGCCTGATCTTTATCCGTTAAGGGGATTTAATCATTTCTCAAGGATCACATCCTCGCTCTTCTGAGGAATGATCTTGAACTTAACATTTACCGATCCTCCGTAAGGATATACAACCTTTGTAAGATCGCCGTTATTCCTTGTGAGAGTAACGGTTGCCGTGGCTGTACCGACACTAATGTTCTTATCATACTTAACGATGAAGTTATTGGATGTCGTTGTGCCTACAGCACTGTTATAATATGTCGTTCCGTTCACTTCGATCTTTGTTATGTTCGGCGTGATCGCGCTTCCGGTATAAATATAGCCCTTCTTTGCCGAATCATATACGCATCCTGCTGCTTTTCCTTCGGAAAGGGTAACCTTGATCTTGCCCTTCTGATCGTATACGTTAAAGCCTTCTGCCGTTGCAAGAGTAGCGCCGCCGTTCTTGTTCTTCTCGTCAATGAACTTGAAGCTTCCCTTTTCAGGTGCGTTCACTGAGATCGAATATGCCGTAGCATTTGTGCTTACATAGCTGCCAAGCTTCCATTCAAAGTCGGTCTTTTCTTTAAGCTTGGTGTATGCAGATCCGTCTGCTGTTACCTGATAAAGTGTTACCTTGGTCTTAGGTGAGCCGCTCTTAGGTGCAACAGCATCCGCTACCTCGGCATATACCGCATTAGCTTTCTTAGCTGCTCCGACCATAGGTATAGGTCCTTCTATCGCCTTGTCCTCAATGGTATAGGTCGTCTTAAGAGTACCCTTTAACCACTTCTTGGTATAGCTGTCGGAAGTATCCGGCTTAATGGTCAGGGTAGCTGTTCCGGCCTTCTTGTTATTGCTGTATGCAAGCTTAAACTTGAAGTCTCCATACCAGAATGTATCTGCTTTTGAACCGGTTCCGGCATAATCAACCCAATACCTGTTATCCGATACATAGCCTCTGCCATAATCAACACCCGGATCATTTCCGCTTATGCTCATACGGAAGCTTGCCGGTGTACCGCCGATATTTGCCTCTACCTTATTCGTAACAACCTTCACTGCGGAGGACTTTCCTATATCAAGTCCTGCTCTTGTGTAGGTGAGTCTTACATATCCTCCGTCAGCATAGAATTTTCCGGTAGGTA
>JAGBOJ010000072.1 GCA_017633935.1 Lachnospiraceae bacterium
CGTTCTCACTTATTCCGTTTTCGCTTATGCCGTTCTCACTTATGCCGTCATCACTTACGGTATCCCCGCCCGCGCTGTTTTCGCTTGCGGTATCCTCATTATCGTCCTTACCTTCATTTTCCGCTCCGGTCCCGCCTTTACTGTTTCCCTCGCCCTCATTGATTCCGTCTGTATGATTATTATCCGCCTCATTTTCGCTCACTGAGGCATAATCATCTTCATTTCCATTATTTCCCGTATCAACTAAGCCGCCTTCGTCCGCATCCGTTTTTTCACCCGTATTGCAGGATATCGCTTCTCCCGCTGCATCACCCCCACATATACCCGTGCCGCCCTTTTCGGCAAGCGCGTATACGGGCTGTGCGGTACACAGCATAGCCGCCGCCACGATAAACGCCGTAAATTTTTTATAAAAAGCTCCCTTTAAGCTCCCCAAAAATCTGTTCTTCATAAGTGCACCTCCTTAGATTAGGCCTACGTTTTCTTCTTCGGTCTCGGAAAAACATACTGCGTAAACTGTCTAAATAATTCTGCTACAGTTCCTTACGGCATAAAAATACAAGTTAATTATCGTAAATAATTAACATTTTCGACACGTCATATTTCTGCCAATGCCGTAAAACAGGGGGTTTTAGATATGCTTAAGATTTTTTCAGATACATCCTCAAAAGTTCGTTTCTGCCCTCCGCTCCCGTCTTTTCATATATGGATGCAGAATATCTGTAGACTGAGCGCTCGGATATTTTAAGCTCTAAGGCTATCGCCTTCATAGGCATATTTCCCTCGATGAGATACGCCGCGACCTCCTTTTCCCTCGGGGTTAGGGGAAAGCCGCCCAGAAATCCGCCAAGCCTGTCAGCTCCTTCCGAATTTCCTGCATCCTCGCTGTCTTTATCGCTTCCCGTCTCCGCCTTAAAAGCCCCGCTCCGTCTTTCATCGTCAGCGGGCATAACGTTCGGGTCGATATTTCCGAAATAAAACACAAGCAACAATGCCGCAAGCAGCAGGCAGTAAAGCACGGCAGCAAAAAGCCCCGGCTGTTCTCCGCCTCCCGCGCCCATAAAAAACGCTATGGCAATTCCGGATACGATATCCGAAAAGGGTCTCCCGAATGCCGCCCAAAGCTCCGGTCTTTTGCTCCTCGGCGCAAGCGACATAAAGGAATAGGTGTAAAAAAAGATATACACCCCGATAAACAGGTAATACACGCTTAAGAAAAAGGAATAGCGCGAATCATAAAACGGCATTATGAGAAGTACGACCGATAATATGACAGCGGTAAAAAGTCCCGCCGTAAGGAGCCTTTTATCCCTCCTGTCGGATAAAAAGCCCATAATAAGGTATGCCGGTATCATAAAAAGCCTCGGGAAACCGTATATGTCAATATTTCCGCTGAGCGACATCAAAGAAAAGGTCACATCTATCCTCCCCGCCATCACCGCGCAGAGAGCCGATACAGCCATAACAAGGCAGAGCTGGCGCCCGACCCTTTTTTCATAATCCACGTCATCCGGCGCGTAGGGCAGCGCGTCCTCAAGCACATAGTCCGCGGGCGGTCTTATCGCCACTCTCGACACGATTATAAATAATATTACCATCGTAATAAGCTGCACCGTATTTCCCATATACCCCAAAAGCAGGAACTGGACGAGCACGGCAAGGCTGCAGGCTGCTCCGATGCTCATACCCCTGTGGGGATTTGACGCGTTTGCCTGAGCGAACACATAGTAGACCATACCTCCGAGATGCCCCATTGAAGCCGACAGCGAAAACAGGGCGGCTATCATCACTCCGTCCGGCAGGTACATATGCTCAAAGCAGACAAGGATAACAGCCGATACGAGAAAGAGCGCGTTTACCAAAAGCAGGGACACTCCCCTTGCCCTCTCGCCCTTAAAGCACCTTCTCAATACGGTAAAGCTTAAGAAGCCTAAAACCCTCGTAAGCGCCGGCAGGTAATGAAGGTCCATCTCCCTCTCCGAAACCCTCACGGCATAGCTGTCCGTCAGTGACAGAGCCGCCATATAGGTAAAGAGGAAGACCGCGAAAAGAAGGATATAAAATATGTTTTTCTTAAGCCCCTTCCCTAAAGGCATATATCATCACCCCGCCCTTATCAAGCGCCCCTTTCTTATACTTCCTTTCATAGAGCAGCTCCGCCCCGTCCGGTATATCGACCCTTACCGAAACCAACACACCTGAGTATTATAGTCTTAAAAGCTTGACCTTGGCCTGTTTCTGATAAAACGCAACACCATAACAGAGTATCCGATCATAACCGTAAAGCCCCTTCGAATACTTTTCATCAATGATCTGTTTTATTGCCTTATCACAATCCTTGCCAAGATCAGATTCCTTCCCGGATTTCTTAGCCTCTATAATGATCGCTCTTCTGTTTTTTCTATCCTTCAGAAAAATATCAGGTCTTCCAAGACCCTTCTCTTTGTTTGATTCAACCTCGTATCCTCTTCCCACAAATACACCCGCAAGAAACGCATGATAGTAGTCCTCGTGATAATCATAAAAACTTATCGTATCCCATAACAAACCGGACAGTATTTCGCCGGATCTTATTTCATCTTCTTCCCACAGTGCTTCCAGCAGGCTCCGTATCGTATCGGAATTAACTGTATCCGTGAAATATCTTATGACGCAGTCCTTAAAAATAGATGCAATCTCTTTATTGGGTATCTTCAGGGAAACCGTATCTCCATCCTCGTCAGGATCAGCCTTTGTAATATAGCCTGTCATCAACAGAACGCTCCACAGATTGTCCTCTGTGGAATGAAGAGTATCATAAGTTAATTCATCAGATATCGTCTGGACAATGGTTCCGTCATTCAGCAGTTTTTCAAATTTACCGGCAACATCAAAATCCGTATGCTTTACAAAAGTCAGCAAAATACCGTTATGACTGGTATTTTTCCAGTAATTCTTTGGCTTGGCATCCGGATATTTCCTGAGTTCCGAAAGAAAACATATTACATCCCACGGGCAATAAACGAAGCTGTTTCCGAACACATATCCATCATACCATTCCTTTATGGTATCTTTTCTTGTACCTCTGTCTGCCGCAGCAAGCATGATATTTACTTCCTCGTCGGTAAATCCGAAATACTCCGAGAAACTCCTGTCTATTACGGAGTATGAAGCAAAATTATTGGTTCCTGTAAATATACTCTCCTTTGCTATGCGAAGGCATCCCGTGATCACAGCGAATTGAAGAAACTCATTATCTTTAAGGGCAGTACTCATAATTCCCTTGATCACATCAAGCATCTTGGAATAGTACTGATTCTTTACGGTATCCTTCTCACTTGCTTTCGCAAGAGGAACATCATATTCATCAATCAGAAGGATGACTTTTCTGCCATAAACAGCATTCATCATGCGCATAATTGTCTTTAATGAATTCTTAACATCTGTAGGCGTACTTCTCTCTGACTGCAATCTTTCAAAGGTCTCCTTATCGTACTTGTTCACCTGTTCAACACTCGACAAATCCGATAACTCCTTACTAATGTCTGCAAGTCGAACCTTAAGCATTTCATATGCACCATCAAAAGTTTCTCCCTCAACATCCTTAAACGAAACAAATAATACCGGATACTGATTTATCCACTTCTTACAGAAATCACTATGTCCTGTTATTGCAAGCCCTTCAAATATGTGTCCGCTTTTCTTTCGTATGCTGAAGAAATTCTCAATCATACTCATCATGAGAGTTTTCCCAAACCTGCGCGGTCTGGTAAAGAGCGTAACCTTGTTATCAGTATCATTAACAAGCTCGTAAATCAGCTCTGTCTTATCAACATAGTAATTCCCTGATTCTCTGAGTTCTTCAAAATCAGATTTTCCTATCCCCACCTTAAAATCCATACAATAGTCTCCTCCCGAAGGATCATCTGTTTCATATATCTGCTGATAATATTGAAGTCCGATATAATACTCATACAATAGTATTAATCAAAATATTCCGTCTGTTTTTTTACCTCATCATCCAAATAAAATACTATCATTAAACAGTCAAAATCTCAACAAAAAGCGTTGACACGGCCTCTTCCACAGCTTTTCTTCAGCCATAAACTCCAAGTGTTTTCAAAAGAATGTCTTTTGGGTTTGAAATTTCTTTCATTCAAAAAGACTGATCCGAAATCAGATTTCAGATCAGCCTTCTTTTTACATTTCAGAACTATAATGAACGACAAAAACTCTTATCGTTTACTGTATTATTAAACCGGATAAGCCTTTGCTTCCGTATTGCCCTTGGTGAGATCCACACCCTCCTGCTGGGCCTTTCTGTATTTGAAGAAGTCGATGGCTACCTGAGGGAACAGAGCGTAGGATAAGGTATCCTCGGGCTGCTGCTTCCACTGTGCAACCTCTTCTTCAAACTTAGGCAGCTGAGGCTCGATAAGGTCTGCCGGACGGCAGGTGATCGGAGTCTCGCCGGGAATGATCTTTGCGACAACCTCGGGATTCATGGGCTTCACCGTCTGTCCGTACTTTCCGCGGCAGAGATCCTTGGTCTGCTCTGTAGCAACCTTATACCTCTCACCCATAAGCACGTTCATAACCGCCTGTGTGCCGACGATCTGGGAAGAAGGAGTAACCAGCGGGGGCTCGCCGAGATCTTTACGGACTCTCGGAACCTCTTCCAAAACTGCGGTGAGCTTGTCGGATGCGCCCTGCTCTGCCAGCTGGCTGACCATGTTGGAAAGCATGCCGCCGGGAACCTGATACAGTAGTGTGCGGATGTTGACGCCCAGAACCTTGGTGCTGAGCAGTCCGCTCTCCAGGCACTCTTCACGATAA
>JAGBOJ010000073.1 GCA_017633935.1 Lachnospiraceae bacterium
ACAAATGAAAAAGAATATGCTTACAATCATCATACTCGCACTTCTGGTCGTAAATATCATTATGACCGCGATCATGATGTTTACGGTTATTCCGGCAAATAAAAAGACTATAGGACTTGTGGATGAGATAGCCGGCGCCATTAAGCTTGACGCGGCAGGATACGGTACCGCCGGCACACCCACGGGAAGTGCGGGATCAAATGTGTCGCTTGCCGATTCCGCGACGTACAGTATCGAAGACCAGCAGACGTTCCAGCTTAAAAAGGGTGAGGACGGAGAGTCGCATTATGTTGTGTGCAAGGTCGCGCTTCTTATGAACAAGACCTCCGATGACTATGTACAGTTCGGACCGACCATAGAGTCGGGCACCGAGGACCCCCGTATCCTGAATGCGATGAGTGAGGTCGTACAGGGCTACAGCTACGAGGATGTTGAGGCTTTGGGACAGACAGGCCTGCAGGAGGCGGTGCTTGAAAAGCTTCAGAGTATTTTCGGAAACTTCGTATATCAGGTTGCTTTAAGCGGTTATATAGTTCAGTGATATGACCGGATAACATACACAAGGGGATGTGATAATATGGGAGACGTCCTTTCCCAGGCAGAAATAGACAATCTGCTGCAGGCTTTAAGCAGCGGCGAAATAGATGCGGATGAGATAAAAGAAGATGCCGGAAAAAATGTAAAGGAATATGACTTTAAGCGACCGGCAAAGTTTTCCAAGGAGCACCTTCGTACACTGGAAATTATTTTTGAGCATTACGGACGGCTGTTGTCCACCAATTATCCCGTATATCTGCGAAAAAACGTGCAGGTAAGCGTGGTGAATTCGGAGGCACTGACATTTTCGGAGTTTACTAACTCATTGTCAAATCCCGTTATTCTTGGTATAGTTAATTTCTTACCGCTTAACGGTAATATAATGGTGGAGCTGTCGGCAACGATCGGCTTTGCCATGATAGACAGGCTCTTGGGAGGACAGGGAGAGCCCCTTGAAAAGAACCGGGAATTTTCCGAGATTGAGCTTTCCTTAGTGGAAAAGATGATGACGATCTCGGTGGGACTTATGAGGGAACCGTGGCGGAATGTTGTGGAGAACTTAAATCCCGTTTTGGAAAGGGTGGAGACCAATCCGCAGTTTGCGCAGATCATTGCGCCGACGGAAATGATAGCCATAGTAACCTTAAATATTAAGATCGGCGATGTGGAAGGTCTCATGAATGTTTGTCTGCCGTATTTTACCTTGGAGAGCATAATGGAAAAGCTGAACACCAAGTTCTGGTTCTCCACAATGCAGGATACGTCGGATGAGAATTATGTGGAGCATATGGAGGATTTGATAAAGCATGTACAGATCCCGATCATGGCTATATTGGGAGAAAGCTCCATCACAGTTACCGATTTTGTCAATCTGCAGGTGGGCGATATCATAAGGCTTGACAGCAGAGTTGCCCAGGACATGGATGTCTATGTGGGTAATATAAGAAAATTTAAGGCGCTGCCCGGTTCTACGAAGGATTCATATGCCGTGAGAGTGACTGAAGTAATCAGAGAGGAGGAATAACCGGATGGACGGAATGCTGTCACAGGACGAAATAAACGCCCTGCTGTCCGGAATGGCGACTGATGGCGGCGAAAGTGCTGATGAAGGCGCAGCCGACGCTTCAGGCTCGGGAGCCGATGCTCTTACCGATGCCGAAAAAGATGCGGTAGGCGAAGTTGCAAATATCAGCATGGGAACGTCAGCCACAACGCTGTATTCTCTTGTAAACAGAAAAGTTAATATTACTACTCCTACGGTTGAGATGGCTACATGGGATACGATCACAAAGGATTATGAAAGACCCTGTGTGTTTATCCAGATCCATTATAAGGTGGGACTTGACGGAAGCAATATACTGGTTTTGAAGGAAAATGACGTTAAGATCATTACCGACCTGATGATGGGAGGGGACGGTACCAATACCGACGGAGAGCTAGGAGAATTGCATTTGTCGGCTATTTCCGAAGCAATGAACCAGATGATGGGAAGCTCGGCAACCTCGCTTTCGTCAATGCTCGGGAGAATGATAGATATAAGTCCTCCCGAGGCATCGCTTGTAGACTTAAACGAATTCGGAAGGCCGGAGGATATCGCGGAGTTCTTAAAGGGCAGCTTTGTCAAGGTATCGTTTTCAATGCAGATCGGTGATCTGGTCGATTCCACGATCATGCAGCTTTATCAGATAGATTTTGCCAAAGAGCTGTATAATCATTTTGTGGAGGGTGCAGGAGGAGGAGCGGCACAAGCGGCAGCTCCCGCACCGGAGCCGGAACCGGCACCGCAGGCAGCACCTCCGCCACCGCCGCCGATGCAGCAGCCGATGCCGGATCAGTCGATGGGAGCCCCTCAGATGGGAATGCCCCAGATGGGTATGGGGATGCCTATGGGCGGGATGAGCATGGGAGCCCCTCAGATGGGAATGCCCATGATGATGCAGCAGCCCATGCAGAGCGTAAATGTTCAGCCTGCACAGTTTACCACTTTTACGAGCGACTTAAATCCCATGCAGGCGCAGGAGAACATCGAACTCATAAAGGATGTACCGCTTGAAGTAACCGTTGAGCTGGGAAGAACGCATAAATCCATTAACGACATACTTGATTTCTCCCCGGGAACGATTATCGAGCTTGAAAAAATAGCCGGTGAGCCGGTAGATGTACTGGTAAACGGCAAAAATGTCGCCAAGGGCGAAGTTGTAGTTATAGAAGAGAGTTTTGGAGTCAGAGTAACAGAAATAATAAAATAGGAGTGAAAAATTATGGCAAAGAACATTCTGATTTGTGATGACGCAGCATTCATGAGAATGATGATCAAGGACATTCTTTCAAAGAATGGCTACAATGTTGCGGGCGAGGCCGAAAACGGAGCAAAGGCCGTTGAAAAGTACGCTGAAGTTAAGCCCGATCTTGTTCTTATGGACATAACAATGCCTGAAATGGACGGTATCCAGGCGCTTAAGAAGATCAAGGAAAGCGATCCGGCTGCGCTTGTTATCATGTGCTCGGCTATGGGTCAGCAGGCAATGGTTATCGAGGCTATTCAGGCCGGTGCAAAGGACTTTATAGTTAAACCGTTCCAGGCGGAGCGTGTTTTGGAAGCAGTTAAAAAGGTCGTGGGCTGATTGGACAGAATCCTCCATCTGTTAACCGCTATTATTGTATTTGTTTTTGTACTGTTCATTACCTTTTATACCACCAGATGGGTGGCGGGTTTTGCAAAAAAGCAGCAGTACAACAGAAATATAGAGCTTATCGAGACATTTAAGATAGCTCAGAATAAGCATATAGCCATAATCAGGGTTGCTAAGGATTATCTTGTGATCGGAGTGGGAAAGGATGAAATAAGCATCCTTGATAAGCTGCAGGAGGAAGATATTGACCTTAAAGAGGCCCGCAGTGCAAATGTGCCGGATTTTAGCGCGTTGATCGATAAGGCAAGGCTCAGGATAAAAAACAGGAATGACAGCGATGGGGGAGCTGTATGAAAAAATCGGTATCCGGATTTTTAATTGCGCTTTTGGCTTTCTGTCTGGTTTTCGGAGTTAAAGCATACGCAAACGAGTCTGCGACCGGAAGGAGCGGCGGAATAGCAAGCGGCTCCACCGAGACAGTGGACGGTACGAGGGTTGAGGATTATAACCAGCTCGGAATATATGATGATAATTATAATTCGAGTACGGTCATAGATGAACCCGGAACCGCGGATGACAGAAGCGACATAAGGGATCTGAACATAGGTAATAACCTGAATATCACGTATACGGACAGGAACGGAAATCTTGCCGGGGCACTGAGGATTCTTATAATCCTCACTTTAGTGGCCATGGCTCCGTTGCTTCTTATGACGTTGACCTCGTTTACAAGAATCCTTGTCGTGATGCATTTTACAAGGGCGGCGATAGGTACGCAGACAGCACCGCCCAATCAGGTGTTGGTGGGCATAAGTCTGATCCTGACCTTTTTTATTATGGGGCCCACGATAAATGAAATAAATACCACGGCCATACAGCCCTTTGAAAACGGCGAAATGTCCCAGCAGGAATTTTTTGAAACGGCCATGGCGCCGCTTAGGGAATTTATGTACAGGCAGACCCAGACAAAGGATGTGCGGCTTTTTTTGGATATTGCCGGGATAGACGATGTGGAGGAGGTAGACGATATACCTAATTCGGTCCTTACCTCGGCGTTTGTGATTTCAGAGCTTCGTACGGCTTTTATAATCGGATTTCTGATATATATTCCGTTTATCGTTATCGATATGGTGGTTTCATCAACTCTTATGAGCATGGGTATGATGATGCTGCCGCCGACTACGATATCAATGCCCTTTAAGGTGCTTTTATTTGTACTCGCGGATGGCTGGAATCTGATAATAGGAAGCCTTGTTAAGACATTTTACTGACCCGTAAACTTTTCGTATATTCGGGGGTTTAAGATATGACAATAGATACGGTTACGGATATCACATCCGAGACTTTGTATTTGATCATAAAGACATCGGCACCTCTGCTTCTGGTGTCACTCATAGTCGGACTTGCGATATCGGTGTTTCAGACCGTGACATCGATACAGGAGCAGACTTTAACCTTTGTGCCCAAGGTTCTTGCGATATTTGTGGGTATAATGATACTCGGACACTGGATGATGAATAATATGGTTGATTTCATGATCAGGCTGTGGTCTGATTTTTCGCTCTATGTCAGATAACATGATGATGTCAGGGTCAAAAGATCATAATGCGTTCAAGCTTGCTTGATAAGCGTTATGATTTTGTGACCCGCGAAACACGAACAAGTAGCGCTATTGCGCGGATTGTGAGTGTTTCAGAATTGCGGAAGTTTCGAAGAAACGGAGCAATTCGTGACATCAGTTGGGGTAAAAAACAGCACGAAGTGCTTTTGAACCGGATATCATGAGAATAAAGGGTAGGATGATTTGCTGAATCTGAATTTTGCGATACAGGATCTGGAATTTTTTCTGCTGATAGTTGCCAGAATCACGGGCTTTGTACATACTGCTCCTTTCTTTGGCATGAATAATGTGCCCAGACGGGTAAAGGTTACTTTTTCGCTTTTAGTATCCTTTTTGATCTATCAGTTTGTGGTGCCACATTACGCGCTTGCATATGATACGGTTCAGGGGTATGCGATACTGGTGTTTAAGGAGACTGTATCAGGCATACTTTTGGGAATGTCGGGAAATGTCTGTCTTTATGTGGTACAGCTTGCAGGATCGCTTATAGACATGGATATAGGACTTTCGATGGTCTCGCTTTTTGATCCTGCCACGAGGCAGCAGGTCGGTTTTTCGGGCGCCCTTTATAATTATGCGCTTATGCTGATACTACTCATATCCGATATGCATCACTGGATATTACGGGCCTTTGTGGATTCCTATGAGTTTATCCCGACCGGACGGATCAATTTTGATCTTGACAGTATATTGAACACATCGATAAGGTTTTTGACGGATTATTTTGTAATAGGCTTCAGGATCTTTTTACCGGTTTTTGCCGGGATGCTTATTTTAAACGCTGTACTTGGAATACTTGCAAAGGTTGCCCCGCAGATGAATATGTTTTCTGTGGGAATACAGATAAAGATACTGGTCGGACTCGGTATCATGCTCATAACGGTGGGAATGCTGCCGGGGCTTTCGGACTTTGTTTTTAACGAGATGAAGGAAATGATGACCGCTGTAGCGGGAGGTATGGGCACGGCTCAATGATTTTAAGATACGATCTGCAGTTTTTTGCAAAAGAAGGTCCCGGAGGCGAAAAGACCGAGGAGCCTACCGATAAAAAGCTGAGGGATGCCAGAAAAGAAGGGCAGGTTGCAAAAAGTCAGGAACTCGGGAATGCCGTAAGTCTGATACTTACATTTTTCATCCTCCGTGTGTTCGGAACGATGATGGGGCAGAATTTCCTTGAGATCTTTGACTATGTATACAGCATCATACCGGACTATATAAAGCTTATCAGCGGCGATATACCGAAGAGGGATTTCAGTCTCCTTATCATTACGGTAATGATGAGGATGATCGTCATAATGCTTCCGGTATTCCTTATCACGATGCTGACGGGGATAATAGTGAATGTCGCGCAGGTTAAATGGGCACCTACGACAAAGCCGCTTCAGCCGAAGTTTTCAAAGCTCAATCCGGTTAACGGCGTTAAAAGGCTGTTTTCAAAGGACAAGCTGTTTGAACTGTTAAAATCGGTCATAAAGATCGG
This sequence comes from Lachnospiraceae bacterium, assembly GCA_017633935.1. GTDB lineage: Bacteria > Bacillota > Clostridia > Lachnospirales > Lachnospiraceae > NK4A144. The sequence continues at coordinate 6,272 of JAGBOJ010000073.1, forward strand.
TCTTATAGGATATGTGGTATACAGCTATATGATCGACAGGGTCGGCGCCCTGCTTTTGATGTATGATCTTTCAATGAGGAGTGCGATCACCTTTACCTGTGCCACGGTTGTGGATGTAGGCTTAAGGATAAGTCTTATATATCTTCTTGTCGGGATAGGGGATTACATCTATCAGCGTCATAAATTCAGGGAAGATATGAAGATGACCAAGCAGGAGGTCAAGGATGAGTATAAGGACGCGGAGGGAGATCCGCAGATAAAGGGCAAGATAAGGCAGAGGATGCAGGAGGCTTCAAGAAGAAGGATGATGCAGTCCGTGCCCGAAGCCGATGTCGTGATCACCAATCCCACGCATTATGCCGTGGCATTGAAATATGACTCGTTCATCGCCGATGCACCGATAGTTACCGCGAAGGGACAGGATTTCCTCGCGCAGAAGATAAAAGAAGCGGCAGCCGAAAGTAATGTGGAAATAGTCGAAAACAAGCCGCTTGCAAGGATGCTCTATCATAATGTGGAGGTAGGAGCAAAGATTCCGCCCGAGCTTTATCAGTCGGTTGCGGAGGTTCTCGCGTTTGTATACAATCTGCGGGATGACCGGCTTAAATCCGGTACTGCTTAGGATTAAGGTATGGATACGACCAAGAAAAAAGTATTTTCCGTACAGGATCTGGGAATAGCGATATATCTTATAGCGGCGTTCGTTTTTATGATAATCACACTGCCGAGCGCCGTATTGGACGTTATGCTCGCACTCAATATGGCGATCGCTTTTGCCATACTTTTCAATACTCTTTTTGCAAAAGAAGTGCTTGATATGTCGTATTACCCCACGATACTGCTGTTTACGACCATATTCAGGATATCGCTGAACGTGTCTTCGACAAAGCTGATACTTACCACGGGAAATCCCGGAAATGTCGTAATGACATTCGGACAGTATGTCGGCGGAAACGATCTGATAGTCGGCGGGATCGTATTTATAATTCTGCTGATAGTGCAGTTTGTGGTAATAAATAAAGGTTCCGAGCGTGTTTCCGAGGTTACGGCAAGATTTACGCTTGATGCGATGCCCGGTAAGCAGATGGCGATAGATGCCGACTTAAATACCGGAGCGATAGACGATGCCGAGGCAAAGAGGCGGAGAGACAAGATACAGGAGGAAGCAACCTTCTTCGGCTCCATGGACGGTGCCGTTAAGTATGT